>DNPQ01000373.1 GCA_003501335.1 Bacillota bacterium | reverse complement strand
AATCCTAAATCCGTATTTTAGGGAGGTAGATGAATGGATACTTTTAAAGATATGAGCCTTGGATGGCAAATATTAATTTTAGCTTCTGTTGCTGCATTTTGCCAAATTTTTTATTGTTTGGTTTTTTAAGAAATTAAATGAGAGCAGAACGAAGACGAGATGGTTTCTTTTTAAAAATCAGGGACGATTTCGCCGGTAGACATTTCTTGGGGCAACATTTTGGTTCACCTCATGATTGACAATTTAAAATAAAGCATTTTTTACATAAATGCACTTTTTATTTTATGCTGGATATATGAGGTAAATTACTTTAAATTTGCTGCGTTATCCCTTAGTATGAAGAATTCCCTTTCTAGAGATAATAAGGGCTAAGGGAGGGTTATGAATGCACGATTTGAAGGAGAGAACTGCTTATCTACGCGGCCTGATAGAAGGGGCTGCTTTTCCAAAAGATGAGAAAGAAAAATTAATCTGGGATGGTTTACTTGATTTTTGCGATGAGGCTGCACAGAAACTTTATGAGTTGTCCGACTCCCAGAATGAGTTTGAAGATTATATTGAGGCGATAGATGAGGATTTAAGTACCTTAGAAAAGTATTTTTATAATGAAGGGGAAGCCGACGATGATGTCGATGTTGTTTTTTCAAGTGATGAAGATCAAGGTGTGATGGAATTAACTTGTCCATATTGTAATGAAGAAATTTGTTTTGAGGAACAGGATGGTAATTATGAGGTTGTTTGTCCGGAATGTGGGAAAGTTGTTTGGGATTCTTCCCATATTAGCACTACGCCGGCAGTCAATGAGGATGCATGCAATCTAAAAAGTTGATCAAAGGATAATTTGGATATCCAGTTTGAGTCGTGAAGTAAATTAAAATCAAAGTGTCATAAAATAAGGCCCGTCTCCATAAGTATCTATGGACGGGCTATTCTTATTTTACAGGGGAATTTGAATGGTAACGATAAAACAATATGATTGGGATGGTTTTAAAAACAAGGCTCAAATGGAAACTGAAACTTGGGAAACTATCCTTCAATTTTTTCCCAATGATTTGCGGCAAATACTGATGCGGATACCTTCCCATTTGCAGGAGAAAGCCATTGAAATTCGGTTGCGAATCAATCAGCCTATGGAAATTAATGTAAATCAAAATTCGACTTTTATCAATCAGGATGGTGTACCTGTCTTGGAACGAAGTCAGGCGATTGTTACGAGTCCCGAAATGATCCAAAAACTTCTTCACTCGATTACTGCGGGTTCATGGTATGCCCTGGAAGAAGAATTGATACAAGGTTATTTAACACTTCCCGGGGGGCACCGGGTCGG
Source organism: Bacillota bacterium (assembly GCA_003501335.1). Classification (GTDB taxonomy): domain Bacteria; phylum Bacillota; class UBA4882; order UBA8346; family UBA8346; genus UBA8346. Next base: position 5,256 of record DNPQ01000373.1, on the reverse strand, counting down.
TTTTACCGGCCATGCCTTACAGGAAAATGGGAAAATTCGTCTGATTCGAAATATCGGCAGCATTAATTTTCGGATAGCTAAAGCATTGAAGGGAATCGCCGGACCTATTTTGCCTTTATTATGGAAAGAGCAGCATTTTTTAAAGACATTAATCATCTCGCCTCCGGCAGCCGGGAAAACCACTTTGCTGCGAGAAATTATTCGTGCGATTAGCTTGGGAGATCCTAGTGTAAAACGGCCCGGACTTCATGTGGGATTGGTCGATGAGCGCTCGGAAATTGCCGGAAGTTTTCAGGGAGTTGCTCAGCTTGATATCGGACCCCGCACTGATTTGCTGGATGGGGCGCCGAAAAAGGAAGGCATTTATTTATTGCTGCGGGCGATGAATCCGGATGTCATCGCCACGGATGAAATTGGAACCGAAGAAGATGCTATCGTGATTGAGGATGTGATGAATGCCGGGGTGGGTTTTCTGGTAACCGCTCATGCCCGGAATATCACCGAAGCCATCATGAGGCCGGGATTAAAAAGGATTTTGGAAACGGGCGCAGTTGAACGCTTAATTACCTTAAGCAATCGATTGGGAAATGGGACCATTGAAAGTGTAAAAGCCGGTATGAATGGCCCTGAGTTACTTAACAAAACAATTGCTCCCGGAGGAAGCGATGACTAAATGGATTGGAGCTATTTTAATTATTGGTATTAGCAGTTTGACGGGATTTTTTTACGCTCAAAAGTTTACTGACCGTTGTTATATCCTTAAATTGTGGTTGCGGATTATTGATATATTTCAGACCGAAATTTATTTTGAGGCCCGGAGATTGCCGGAGGTTTTTCGCAGGGCGGCTTCATTGCTTCAAGACAGGCGTTTTAGCAATGCTTTTATTAAACTTATGCAATCATTGGAATTTGGGACTGACGGGGACTTTAAGACTGCCTGGGGATTGTTTCTGGTTGAGACAGGAGAAGGAGTGCTTGTAAAAGAGGATTTTTTGGTTTTATACGATCTTGGGAATTATTTGGGAAGCACTGACCGCCTCGATCAACTGGCGAAGCTGAAAACATGCCATGCCAGTTTGACTTTGAATTTGCAATCCGCTGAACATGATCGGAACAAACAAACCCGGATTTACCGATATCTGGGATTTGCGATTGGGGCTATTACGGTACTTTGGTTGATATAGCAGATAATGGGTTATTGGCAATCATTGACTTTTGGTTAGAAACTTATCAGGTAAAATTTCAGCGCATTCTGTATCTCTGCGAAGACTTGGATGATGTGCTTACCTGTTGAAAAGCACTTTTGGGAGGATTCTAAAATTGGACATCAATCTTATTTTCCGAATCGCTGGTATCGGCATACTCATATCGGTTTTAAGCATGGTTTTAAAACAGGCTGGGAAGGAAGAACAGGCCCATATGCTAACATTGGCCGGGCTGGTTATTGTTCTGTTTATGGTGATTCAACTCATTCAGCGTCTATTTAGTGATGTCCGGGCGGTTTTTGGGTTATAGGGGGGACAATGAATTTTTTTGCGATTTTAGGTTTGACCCTGGTGGTAACAATCTTTTTAATCATCATTCGGAGAGAAAAACCTGAAATGGCAGTGGTGTTAGCTATTGCTGCGGCTGGGATCATTTTATCGGCATTGTTGAAAAGTATTGCTCAGATCATTACCGTTTTTGAGTCATTGGCTTTAAAGTCGCAATTCAATTTGGATTATCTTAAACTAATCATCAAAATTTTGGGTTTGGCTTATTTAGCCGGTTTCGGCGCCCAAATTTGTAAGGATGCCGGAGAAGGCAGCATGGCGGCAAAAATCGAACTTGCTGGGAAAATCATTATTTTGACTTTAGGCATCCCGGTTATGGTGGGACTCCTGAATATGATTCTTAAAATTTTATAATGGAACGAGAGGTTGGAGTCTAACGATGAAATTATGCCGGATGATCATGATGGCGCTTATAATATTTTTCTTGGCGCTCCATCCTGCGTTCGCGGAAAATATAAAGTTAAACACTACGACCGTTGAAACTGTGGATTTGAATGAACTCAACAGTTTTATCGCCAGTCTTGATCGGGAAACGCAAGATTTATTACCACGGCTTGATCTGAAATCCTGGGGAGTCACCGGACCGAAATGGAATTTTACGAAGATCGGTCAGAATGTGCTTCGGTATTTTTTACGGGAATTGGTCTTTAATTTTCGGTTACTGGGTGAATTGGTGTTATTGGCCATGGCCTTAGCGTTGCTTCAAAACATGCGGCATGCTTTTGAGAGTGATACTGTCAACAAAATGGCCTTTAGTATCTGTTTTCTGGTCGTGATGGGTCTGGTGATTCATAGTTTTACCGTAACTTTTCAAATTGCCCGGGAAGCTCTGCAGGAGATGACCAATTTCATGTACGCCATTATCCCGTTATTATTTTCCCTGATTGCAGCCGGAGGCGGTGTAACGACTACAGCCATTGTTCATCCGATACTTATATCAAGTATCGGCCTGATGGGCGGTTTAATGAGTGCTTTGATTTTTCCTTTAATCTTATTTGCCGGGGTATTAGGAACGGTTCATTTTTTAGTGGAAGGGTTTCCAGTGGATAAGCTGGCGAATTTTTTAAAGTCTGCGGCCTTAGGATTGATGGGACTGGCTATGGCTATTTTCATCGGTATTATTACAATTCGGGGTTTTGCCGGTTCAATAGCCGATAGTACAGCTCTTCGAACGGCTAAATATGTAAGTAATACTTTTTTACCGGTGGTTGGAGGCGCTATTTCCGATACTATGGAAATGGCTATCGGCTGTTCGATGATACTTAAAGGAGGACTTGGAATCTTCGGCCTGGGTCTGATTATTGTAATTATCGTATTTCCATTAATGAAAATTTTGGCGGTGGCTGTTATTTATCAATTGACGGGAGCTGTCATCCAACCTCTTGGAAATAACCGGTTGGCGGATGCTCTTCATACTGTGGGCGCTACATTCTTCAACCTGTTTGCAGCCATAGCCATTGTTGCACTAATGTTCTTTATTGCTTTAGCCATTTTGGTGGGAATTGCCGGAATGAGGATCGGTTAAGAAGTCAATGAAAGTGAAGTGGAAGGATGACTCAGGTAGCAGAGTGGTTGCGGAATATTATTGCGGCCATTATTTTAGCTGGGTTTTTAGAGATGCTGCTGCCCAGTAATGAACTGAAGAGTGTTACCCGGATGACGATGGGTTTGGTCATCCTGATGATTTTACTCCAACCTGTGCTGCAATTTTTAGATTTACCGCAACATATCAGTTTATCGTTACCGTCAATTTCAAATTCGGATTCTCCCCAAACGCAGCAGATCATTGCTCAAGGATTGAAAATGCGGACCGAGTGGACCCGTGGCATTCAGGAACAAAATAAAATTATGCTGGAATCGAAATTAAAAAATATCATGGGACTTATCGATGAAGTTCAAGTGGAAAGTGTAAAACTGGATTATCAAGGTGAACAACTTAATAAAGCAATCGTTCAATTGAAATCTGCCCGGCAAGGAATTCAAGACATAAGCAGCATCAAACGGAAAATCGTTGATTCAGTTCAGCTGTTAACTGATTTACGAGAGGATAGAATCGAGGTGAAATGGAATGGGCGATGATAAAAGAACTTATATTTTATCTTATCAGGATGTATTTAAAAAAATTCAAAATAAACCGTTATTGCTTTGGGGAATCATTGCCCTTATCGGAGTGGGCTTTGTTCTATTATTAAGCGGCAATGATAAAGGAAATACCAATAACCAAAATATGAAGGCCGATAACCAACAAAACCAGGACACCTCAGAAAGTTCTGTCTTTGACACCCGCCGTCAACTTGAGACGGAACTGGCTCAAACATTAAGTTCAATTGATGGTGTCGGGCAAGTCCGAGTCGAGTTAAATTTGAAATCGAGTAGTCGCAAGGTTTGGGAACGAGAATTGAGTGGCAGTAAACGAGTTACCCAGGAACAGGGCGTTATGAATACCGAGGAGACCAATAATGATCAAATTGTGATTGCAAAGGGCCTTGATGGCCGGGATAATCCGATTTTAAAAGAAGAATTAGCACCGGAGATTCAGGGAGTGGTTGTAGTGGCATCGGGTGCTAGAGATGCCCGAATTAAAGAACTTTTAATGAGCACGGTAATGACGGTTTTAAGTTTACCGGCTCACCGGGTCATGGTGCTAACTGGAAAAAATGAGGAGGATCCAAATCAATGAAAGATTATATCGAGACATTTCCAAAACATAAAATGGGGATTGCATTGTTGGTGCTTGTTTTGGCTGGATTATTTGGATACGGCTATTACCGGGCTATTCCGGCGGAAACTTCTAAGTTACCGCCGGTTAAAGAACCAGCACCCTTGAATATTCCCCGTGAATACAGCCCCAATGATACTTTGCTTGATCTGAAGATTGAGCGGGATCGGGAAAGAAGCCAGGAAGTTGAAACAGTTCAGGAGTTGTTAGATAAAGTCGGGCTTTCCGATGATGTAAGGAAACAAGCGGAACAAGAACTCTGGCGATTAACCCAGGCTACTGCTAAAGAACATGAGCTCGAGAATCTTTTGAAGGCTAAGGGATTTAGCAATGCGCTGGTATCCATTAGTCAAAAATTGGTGTCAATCATTATTGACGAAAAACTTGGGGTAGCTGATGTGAGGGATATCGGGCAACTTGCTTCTGAAGTTACCGCTTTTAATTTAGAGCAGATTCAGATTGTTGAAAAGTGAATTTGTCGAATAATCCAGCTTATTCTTGTTGTATTGATTTTTTTCCCGTGTGGGAAGAATTATTGAAGGATGGGGATTTATTTTAGAATTTGAATCAAGAGCAAGGAAAAAATATCGTTAAACTTTTTTAACAATAGGGAGAAAGAGTTCCTCATATTTGCATCAATAGGGTATTTTGAGTATATTTGCCCATCCTAAAGATTAAATTAATTAAAAGAAGGAATAATGACCTTGTTGGTGAATTAATATTTTTGAATATTTTTCCCCATTCCCTCAAAGGAGGACATTTGATGAATATTAAGGAAATTAAGGAACTTGTAAAAATGCTTGATGGGACTGATATCACGGAGTTTTCAATGGAAAATGAAGGAAACAAGGTGGTTATCAAAAAAGGAATTAGCGGCCAATTACCGATGATTTCTCAAATGGGTCCGGCACTTCAATATCCAGTAGCAAGTCAAATACCGGGGTCGAATCCGGCAGATCCGCAAGGGACTTCATCGGTTGAAGA
>DNPQ01000064.1:415-2562 GCA_003501335.1 Bacillota bacterium | reverse complement strand
ATGTGGAAAGACACCATGCTCATTATCAATACCGACCATGGTTATCTGTTGGGCGAACACGGATACTTCGGCAAGAATTATATGCCGAACTATGACCAGATCGTCCACACTCCGTTCTTTTTGTGGAATCCGAAGACTGGGGGCGCCGGGAAACGCTGTGATGCACTTTCTCAGGCTATTGATATTGCGCCTACCTTGTTGGATTATTTCGGCGTACAAAAGCCAGTGGATATGCTAGGGCAATCGCTGACCCCTGTGCTACAGGAAAACTCTAAAATACATGAATATATCCTTTTTGGCTATTTCGGCAAGCACGTCAACATTACGGATGGTCGCTATGTCTATATGCGCGCCGGCCGGAGCACAGCCGATAGCCTGTTGAACAATTACACACTACTGCCTTTGCATATGTTCTATCCCTTCACCATCACGGAACTGCGCAAAATAGACAGGAAAATGTCCAATGAGTTTTCTTTTACCAAAGGTGCACCTGTCATGAAGATCCCTACCAGTGGCGAGACAGCTCCCGACAACTCTTGTTATCAGTTTGAGGATCATATGAAGTACGGTGATCTGTTGTTTGATTTGAAGAGTGATCCCAATCAGGATAGACCTATCCAAAACAGCGAAGTTGAAAACCGTCTTCTAAAAGCCATGAAGGATCTCCTGGACAAAAATGAAGCGCCTAAGGAATTGTATACCAGAATCGGTTTGTAACTGTATATAAGTAAAAATCAGCGGAACAACTTCCACATGAAATCTGTTGCTATGTAGGTTCAGTTGTAACGTTTTTGTGGATACAGAAAATAGTTGGTTACCTAAAGGCTGTTTAAGAAATACCGGCCGGTCGACTTCAAATTTTATTTAATAGCCGGGTTGACAGTGGTCATTATCGCCCTACTCCCCCAGGGATGAGCTATGCGCGCTAATCGCCGCCTCAACCCGGGTACGGCCTGTATACTTCAATCGTAGCTGCGATCATGGGTTCTTTTTTCGGTAGTTCCCACCCTAGCATATTGTAAGCCATGATTGAGCTAGAACACTCATGGGTGTAAAAGAAAGGAAGGAACTACCAATGTTAAAAAAAATTATGAATATCATTTTAAATCCCTTTAAAAAACTGAAAGTTGTTTATCAAATATTAATCGTTATTGGAATTATGATTGCTTTTTCAGCTGTTCAATGCCTGATAGGAATTCATGTGATTCAAACATTAAATAGCAATTCGAAGATAGTTGTCAACAAGAGTATGAATTTAGTAAGCGGATTAAAAGAACTTCAAGGGGATTTTTTGGAGCTTCAAATGGGTTATAGCAATGATGTTGCTAAGTCTGATAATACGATTCAAGGCTTATATAAATCTTCTTTAGGACTCGTAATCAACTCGAAAATTGCAGAGATAAAAGGCATCGATCCAAACGCTTTAAAAGTAGTTGAAGAAAAATATAAAAGTGTCCAAGAAATCCTGGGCAGGCCGGTCAACATCGATAATTATAAAGAACTGGACGGAGTCATGTTTCAAATCAAGTTGGCCTTGCAACAATCTAGCGAAAGGGTCTCCATATCGACTTACGGCGCAATAACGGAAGGAAAAGATTTTTCTGATTCTGCGATGCTTGTTACGATTCTGCTGTTAATACTCGGCTCGGTTTTAGCGATTGGCTTGGGATTTCTGATCGCTTTTTCGATTTCCAGGCCCCTAAATTCGGTTAAAACGATTGCTAATGCTTTGGCTGAGGGGGATCTCACCAAAACCATCTCCTCCGAAGGATCCATGGAAGTCGCCTTAGTGATTGCAAGCTTGAATCAAGCGATCGACAGTCTCCGGGAATTGGTCGGGAATATTGACGGACAGTCTACTATTTTGTTTACTGCCAGCCAGGAACTAAAAAATGCCTCCAACGAAACCGGACGGTCTGCTGCGGAAGTGGCCCGGACCATGGGAGAATTGGCTAACGCGTCATCGGAAGAAACGGAACAGGTCAATCAAGCGGTTGAAAATGTCAATTCTTTAGCCGGGATAGTGCGGGAAGTTTCCAATGAACTGAAAAACGTCTCCGCTGATTCGGAGAATATCGCCCGCTCCGCCCAGCTCGGACAGAAAGTTGCTTCAGATGTTGCCGAAGGGATCGTCAATATATACAACA
>DNPQ01000064.1:0-146 GCA_003501335.1 Bacillota bacterium | reverse complement strand
AATATATACAACACCACGAAAGAAGTCAATGAGGTCATTGGCGAATTGGACAAAGCCTCGGAAGAGATTAGCGATATTACGATGATGATCGAAGGAATCGCCGAACAGACCTCCTTGCTCGCCTTAAACGCCTCCATTGAGGCTGC
>DNPQ01000308.1 GCA_003501335.1 Bacillota bacterium | reverse complement strand
AACCCCATGTCCGTCCCTTTGGGGCAGTGGCGGAATGGGATGGCAAGACCTATATTTGCACCAACAATCAGAAAAAAGTATTTGCCCAAATCCGTAAAAATCCGAAAGTTGAAATCTCAGCCATGGTTGGGGACAAATGGATTCGCCTGACCGGAAAGTTAGTGGTAGATCCAAGGCCCGAGGCGCGCAAAGCGATGCTGGAAGCAACTCCCTCCTTGAATAAAATGTATAAAGTGGACGATGGTCTTTTTGAGGTTCTCTATTTCACAGAAGCCTCGGCAATGGTTTATTCTTTCACCGGTAAGCCGGTAGAGATTACGTTGTAAAGATAAATACTTAAAAAGAAAACCACTTTACAGAAAGTTTAATGTAATAGTGGTTTTCTTTTTAGTGAACCTTAGCAGTTCGAACCAAGACTGCCTATTTTTTGTGTTGTCACTCGACAGGGTACAGTTCATTCTGCTACCGGTTTTGAATTTTTTTTATTTTGATGGACCTAAACTGTACCTAACCTTATCCACGTCCGTGAAAAAACTCACTCCATAAATAAAATCTGCAAGACTTCTGACTATCAAAAGCGGGAGGCTCTTTTACTAAATCCTATCAAGATTGGTCTATTTAATTTTCTTGTACTTTAAATATTGTTCACTCTCCTCACGATAGGCCATAAATTGTGCCGCGCCACGACGGGAAGTCCAAAGGGACGCTGCAACATTACTAACTTTTACCGCTTCGCAAGAATCCATGCCTTTGGCGAGTGTTGCAGCGAGCGCACCATTAAATGCATCACCAGCTCCTAGTTTGGCAGCATCCCGAACTCCCCCGCCAAACCATCAACTTTAACACCGGAAAAAGCAGATGCTTCAGCTTCGTTCGGTGTCAAGATGTCCACCAAGGCCAAGCGCCCATCGTCAACAATATCTGATTCTGCCCGGTTGACTCATCAACTACTATCAACGCCGTTCCGGTTGCGGCTTGCGCATCCCGAAAAACGTCCTGGGTCGGAATACTTTCTTTTTTTAAATTGTATATTGCCGAATCGCCAAATAAGTCCAGACCAACTTTGGTAATCATTAAAACATCACTGCCCTACGTTTGGCTGCAACAGCCCGATTGAACCCATTCCATCCAGAGCCCAATAGAAATCACCGTTTCTCCCGGACGGGGCAAATGAGGACCTCGTCCCATCAGGTCATTTATATAACTGCCCAAAATACTATCCTCCCGTTTATCATGTTATCCCGCCATTCTCGGTAATTGGATAATATTCTATTGTTCCAGACTTGCAACGACTTCACTGAGCTGTTTGTTCAAAAATCCTACCTTTCTTCATACTTTTGCTCCTATCTCGATATAATTTCAAACTACTGCATATTTAATCGGGCGGTCGGCAAGTTATTTATTTAATCATTCAAGGCCAATGATTTGAGCCGGTACCGCATTGGGTTGATTTTTTGCGAATAAAGGGAGGATAGCTATTTGCATTCTTTTGCTTCTAATATAAGAAAAATTCATCCCATGGTCCACAATGGGGATATCTCGATTAAAAAATGCATAGTGACAGTCTTGGGCCGTATATCGCATCCCGGGATTTCCAGAACGCGGTTCGCATCGTTCATGAGATGGCGCATCAATGACAAAACACTTTATTCCCTGATCCGCCAACCACTCAGCAGCCTCGGTTGTGAACCCTGGTACGTTTTCTAACATATTTCGGCCATATAAAAACCATTCGTTATAATTCGTCCTTATGACTGCAATATCACCGGGATATATTTGAGGATTGGCTTTCTTCAACATTTTGGTAGTAATCATCTGCTGCGCTCCAGCGATATTGCTTAGGTCAATTAAACATGCCGGACCTGTAAGGCGATCTAAAGGCATAGTATGATAACGACGTAAAAGCTCATCAGAAATTCCATGTTCTCCGATGGGATCAAAACATGGTCCTTCAATATGAGTAGTACTGTTATGACTGTAATTAATATACATCTCTGTTGCTAAGATGTCCCCTTGTGAATCAACGATATCAAACGGGTTAACACGCGTCCACGCGCTCACCTGGCTAATCAAATCTCGCGGTTCAATTCTTTCGGGGAGCGGAGGTTCAAACGGATAGGGTGAATTCGCTTCAGCATCTGGGTAGCTTAATTGGAATGTACAATCTATAGGTTTAGATAAATCAAGGGGGCTTTGAAAAGCCATCACTCTCACTGGTCCTCCCGACGCTCCAAAAATGGGTAAAGGCAGACCTACCATTAAAAAGACTTCATCACTCGCTAATTGAGTAAGATTTGCTAAATCTTCAACAACTGGAATACCTGCCTGGTTAAACGTTTTCCTAATCCCATTCCTGCCAAAAGGTTCAACATTGCGTAAGTCAGTCGCAAACAGTTTAATTCCCTTTCCAATTAACCATTGGACAACTTCCAAACTAAGAAAAGGGCTGTTCATGGCATACGAGTGCGAGGGTAAAGAAGGGCGTTCTTTACTATAGCCGGTTCGGAAAATCACAATATCATCGGATTCTAAAACTGAAGTTACTCGATTCATAACTCCATTCAGTTTGATTTCTTCCCCAGGTTCGATTTGAATATCAATGACTTTCGCTCTCCCGACTAACCGATTTGCCGGCAAAACAGCTAAATGCTTTCCTACTCCACTGTATGTAATATAAGTACAATATGGTTTTGTAGTTAAAGTTCCAAGTTGATAGATTTCATCATAAAAAGGTCCTATTCGATAAAAAAGCAGATCATGGTATGACATAATTTCTGTAGGAGTTCTTTCTCCCCCCACAGGTTCGCTTAATACTGATTGTTCGGGAATCCAGTTGAACATTGGATCAACGGCTCCGCGACCGTAACCTATTGGAGATCCATAAGGTCGTATCGAAAGGTCAAGTATGCGCATAATATCCTCCTTAAATATTATAAATCTAATCCCAGTTCTCTATGGCAATTAGCTGGGCTGGAACTGCGCTAGGTTGGTTCACTGCCGGTAAGGCAAGAATCGCAGCGATAAAACGATCTTTCCTCAGAAAAGAAAAGTTAATACCCCAGTCAACAACAGGAATATCAGCATTATGCATAATGTAATGATTTTCGTTAGATGTAAATCGGATTTGACCAACAGTACTTAATGGCTCAGATCTTTCGATAGAAGGCATATCAAACGCTAAAGCCCTAATCTTCCGTTCTGCAAGCCACTCGGCAGCTTCCGGGGTTAAGCCGGGAGTTGTTTCTCCTCCTCCACCTCCGTATAAATACCAATCATTAAAACCGGTACGAATGAAGGCAATATCTCCTTCACGGACATGAGCCGCCTTCTTTTTTAAATGCTGGACATGAACCAACTGTCGGGCTCCGACATATTCGCGGAGATCAATCAATGCCGCCGGACCAACCAACCGATCGAATGGCATTCTCTTATAACGACGCAAAATTTCGTCAGATGTCCCGTATTCACCCAAGGGATCAAGATAAGGGCCTTCTACATGAGTAGTACTTCCGTGACTATATGTAAAATACGCTTCCTGTCCAATGACTTTTCCTGATTGCACAACTTGAAACGGTGTCATCCGCTGCCATTTAGCAGCATCACCGTGGTATTCTCTGGGTTCGATTCGATCGGGTATAGGCAACTCCCATGCATAAGGGGAGTTGGATTCCGGTTCCGGATAAGTGTAGAGTGGGTGGGTTAGGTCCAAAGGCTTTTGAAGATCATTGATATCCTCAAAAGCGATGACCCGGACAGGTCCTCCCGGAGCTCCAAAAATGGGAAGAGGGGCTCCGACCATCAAGTAAACCGATGAAGTTTTAATCAAACTAAGATTAGCTAGGTCTTCTACTACCGGAATCCCAGCAGTATTGAACAATGAATGGACGGAATTTTCCCCATAGCTTTCTATCGATCGCATATCGGTAGTGACCATTTTAATATTTTGCCCGACCAGCCAAGCAGCTGCCTCAAAACTTAAAACTGGACTATCCTCAAAATATTTCTGCGAGGGTTGTTGGGGCCGACAAGCACTATAGTTTGTCCGCAAGATCACAATATCACCTTTTTTGATTTTTGCTGATGCGGCTTCTTTTAATTTTGTTTCGGTAACCGCCTCCCTTTCACCTACCTGTAAGTCAATTACAACTGCCCGTCCAAACTGACGTGTAATGGGAAGGTTACCCAAATGTCGATTCTTTCCTGTGTACGTAATATAAGTTCCATATGGTTTTGAAGTTAAAGTACCTAGATTGAAAATTTCTCCATAAAATGGTCCAATCCTATAATAACGGATATAATAATATGCCAAAAGGTCAGCCAAAGAACGGTCTTTACCTATCGGTTCTTGTAACATGGTGGATTCATTGGGGACCCAATGACGTGGTTTTACTGTCCACCGGCCATAACCTTCAGGCATCGATGAAGCGCAAAATGATAAATTCAAAATCCGTTGCATCAGTTTTTCTCCTTGTATAATATTTTATTGGATCAGCTTGTAAAAAGTTTTAAATCCCAGTTTTAATATCAATTAATTTCTAGCAGTCCTACCAAATTTTGTATCATCCTTTAACTGCTCCGGCAGTAAGACCGCGTACTAAATACTTCTGTGCTATCATCGTAATGATGACCACCGGAATCATTACAATGGTGCCAATCGCTCCTAGTTGGCCCCACATGATCCCTTCCTCTACCCGTACACGTGAAGCCGCAATTGGTAGAGTAGCAGCTTTAGAAGCGGTTAAAACTAATGCTATTAGCAAATCATTCCACGATAAAATAAAACTAAAAATTGCAGTAGCTGCCAATCCGGGAGTAATAAGCGGTAAAATAATTTTAATAAAAGCTCCTAATCGATTCGTTCCATCAACCATGGAAGACTCTTCCAATTCCAACATCGTCCCTTGATCTGAAAAAAAACCTCTCATTAGCCAAGTCGCTAAAGGAATACTCAGAGCAGTATAAACTAAAACTAGGGCAGGTATTGTATCATACAAGTGAAAATCCTTAAAAATAATAAACAACGGAACAACAAGTGCAATAGGTGGTAACATTCGTACTGCTAAGATGAGCATAGCAATCGCATTTCGATATCGTAATCGGAAACGAACCAGAGCATATGCAGCTATCGTGGCCAATATCATTGAGATAACGGTACTAGTTATACCAACTATCAATGAATTCCAAAAATATAACTTAAAAGGAAAATCAAACCCTCCAGTTCCAAAAATTACATCGCGGTAATTATCAAATGTTGGTTTAAACCACCAAACTGGCGGAATTGCAAAAGTTTGCAACCTAGTTTTTAAACTAGTCAAAACCATCCACAACACCGGAAACATAGAGATTATGGCTAATATTGTTAGGGCTGCATATATTCCAACTTCATCCCTAATCTTCTTGGCTCGTGAACTTTGATTTTTCCTTTGGGTCATGCCTTTTCCTCCTTTCCGAACAATACTTTAATATAAGCATAGGTGATAATAACCGTTAAAATCAGCAGAATCCATGATAATGCCGCTGCATAACCCATATTGTAATACGAGAACCCTTCTTGATAAATTTTAAGACTGAGTAAGTTTGTCGCATTACCTGGTCCTCCTCCGGTAAGAACCCATATTGGAGCGAAGACACGCATAGTAAACATAGTCCGGAAAATGAGGGCGACTAACATTACTGGTTTTAAAATCGGTAATGTTATATATCGTAATTCTTGCCAATATGTTGCCCCGTCAATTTTCGATGCTTCATATAATTCTTCTGGAATTGCCTGTAACCCCGCCAGCAATATTAAGGCAAAAAAAGAAGTTTGCTGCCAGACTTCAGCCATAATAATTAGAGGAAACGCTAAATTAGCTCCCATCCATATTTGTTGTGGAATACCCAGTAGGCTTAAAAAATAATTGATAATTCCATTTCGAGAATCAAATAACAGCTTCCACATTAACCCGACAACTACATCTGGAAGCATCATGGGTAATAAAATCAGTACCCGGAAGACCCCAATCCCCTTTACCTTTTGCGCTAAAAGAAACGCTGCAATAAAGCCGAAAATCAACTCAAATGCTAAACTAATTATTACGAAAAACGCACTGATATTTAAAGAATGGATTACATCATCATCTGTAAAAGCCTGAATATAGTTTTCAAACCAAACAAAAGGACGGCCAAGATCCGGTCGTGCTAGTTCCCAATGGAAAAAGCTCATCTTTAAACTGACGCATAAAGGCCAAATTAGGATTACAGCCAATATAAAAAGCGTTGGCAAAAGAAAACCCCAGGACATTAAGATATCTTGATATCGCTGCGAGGTAAAAGAGCCCGACCGAAGTCGGTCGGGCTTGTTAGAACTATACATTATTTCTCCCTCCAGCCAAGGATACTATCAACATCTTTTTTAGCGTCGTCTAAGGCGGCTTCTACGGTCTTCTTACCACTAAAAGCATTCGATAGCTCAACCGATAAAGCATCTTGAATCCTAGGCCATTCCGGAAAAGATGGATCCCATTTTCCACCTTCTAAAGCTTTTAATACAGCATCTGCGGCTGGAGAAAGTTTTTTAAATTTATCATTTTTATAAACCGAAGCCACAGTCGGGTCGTTTTGATTATTTAAAGCCAACATCAGTTGAATATCACTGCTCCCGACAAATTGAACAAACTGTTTAGCTAACTTAATATTCTTACTGCTTTTATTAACACCCACTCCCCAACCGGCAATAAGAGGATGACCCTCTTTCGCATATTTCGGGTTATAAGGATGAGAAGACCAAGCAAACTCATTGGCAAATTTAGACTTGGCAGGATCTGAAACCTCCGTGACATATGGTGAATATGTGACTGCCATTGCAGCCCTTCCCTGTTGAAGCGCAGTAATTAGATCATCATGCTCGTACTCAATACTTTCAGGTGAGACGACTTTTTGATTGCGATACAAATTTACAAGGTATTGAGTTGCTTCAATTCCGCGCTTATTCGTAAAAAGTACTTTTTGTCGATTTGCATCTAATAGTTCTCCGCCATTACTCCAGAGAAAACCGAGCCATTGACTCACGATGAATACACTTTGCTTTAGAGGCATCACTAACCCGAATGTCTTTCCGTCGGTGAGCGACTTCGCATCAGCACTCAGATCAGCGAATGTTTCAGGAGCCTTAATATTCTTTTGCTGCAATAAATCCTTCCGGTAGTATAGAATCCAGGTACCTATCCGTGCTGGAACTGCATAAAGCTTTTTATTTCCTTCCTTAGGGCCGGCATATCTGAATCCGTCCAAAATGCTCGGAATCAAATCTTTATTTTGTTTTGTATCAGCATCTAGTGGTACTAAGAAATGATACATTAAGCCCACCCAATCATGTTCGACAGAAATAATGTCAATGGACCCAGCCCCGGATGAAAGATCTAATATTTGCTTGTCACGAGCTTCCGCCCACGGATAACTTAGAACTTCAATTTTAACATTATACTTTTTCTCAAATTCTCGGGCAGCGGCTGTTAGCGTTCGACCGGAACCCCCTGCTGAAACAACAAAAACAAGTTTGTTATCCTGAGCGAACGAACCAACGGGAATTAAAAAACTTAAAAGCAACAATAGCATTAATGAAATAAAACCAGTCCTTTTTAACATCTTTTTTCCCTCCCCTTATAAAAATTTAAAACTCTCAAATTTTGTTGAAGCACCACCTCCTCTGAAAGAATTTTTTATTATGATCTACGAAGTTTTGCTCATTTGTTTTACTTGCCCCCCAATTCCTCAAGAATTCCCTCGGCAGTATGTTGATCTGTTATCAAAGTAATTGGTAATCCAGTTCTTGCAGCTCCAATAATAGGTTTTATTTTCTCTGAACCACTTGCGGTAACAATAATTTGTTTAACTTTTCGCAAATCTTCAATTGGTATTGAATTTACTCTTTTATGTAAAATGCTGGTCACAAAATTACCGTCTTGATTATAGAAATGCCCGACAATATCACCGACGGCTCCTCGTTGAACAACTTCCTGTAGGTCATCATCATTTAATAATCCCGAGGTCACATAAGCTCCATTATTTGAACAACTCCCAAGAGCTGCAAGGCAAAAGTCGCATTTCGCCCAAAGATTACCGATTCCCGAGTGCAGGTTTTCCGCCATTATTACTTTTTGAGCCATTTCGTTTATAACAAATGCTTGGCCAGACATATAAGTGCCTTCCGCTCCCAGTTTACTACTCACTAATTGAAGCAAATCATATGGATTATAACTTGAACTGGTATTAAGCCCCCCCAGGATCTGTACGACCTTGGCGTTATTAAGTTTTTTTGCTGATAAATTTCTAGCGATATATCCAATAGTTTTCCCTTGCGCAATCCCTATCGTAATACTATCCTGTAGTAAATGGTCAATAAATAATGCTGTAGATTTTCCGATAAAATCTAATAAAAGCTCCCCTTTTAGTCTGTCCGCCTTTGTTTGTAATACCGGAGGACAGGTTACAAATACCTCATTTAAATTTAACCTTTGTATGAGTCTTTTCTCTAATTCTTGGTGATTCATGATTGGTAAGTTTATTTTTATTTCTACCAATTTCTGGGTTTCAGCAGTTTTCAATGCTCTTGAAACTGTCATTTTAGAAACACCAAGTCGTTTAGCAATTTCGTCTTGAGTCATATTGCGCTGATAATACAAATGGACAACCTGTACTAAAAAATCCATAAATTCCCGACCTTTTTATATTGTTATTTGTAACATAATTTGTTACTTTTATTTGTTATTGACATTTAACACCCTTTTAATAATTTTGTCAATCGTTTTTTCCAACATTTTGATCAAAGGAAGTTATGAGGATTACGGGGAGTACAAGAGGAATGTAGACAGCGAAACGGCTCTATTCTTTGAAGTGAATCGGATTCCATTTCGCCATATTCTCACTTTTCTTTACGGTAGTATCTCCTTGATATATATGTATCATAAAAGTACATACTTCAAAACAAAAGAAATAGCCCGTAATATTAAGGGATGTATCGATTGTAAGACTTGTTTCAAAGGGTACCACTTGTTCGTTCCCGGACGATTTTAATGAACTCGCACCGCTTCTGGAGCAAGCCGATATGGTCGTATTCGCCACGCCAATGTACTGGTTCTCGTTTCCAGTACAGTTGAAAGCAGTGATTGATAAGTTTTATTCTTATATTATTTCAAAAAAGGCATGGAAGATCAAAGAATGCGCGCTTCTAGTCAGCGGAGATGTGAAAGATAAAATTAAATTCGAAGGTATTGTGGAGTCCTATCAACTCATTGCTGAATTCCTGGGTTGGAAGGATAGCGGCGTAATGACCTGCAAAGTACCTGACCTGAAGGGATAAGTTAATAGACCGACAGCTTCGCTGCGTCATCTTTATCATCAACTTATTTAAACATCATAAGCAGAGAATAAACTGAATGTAATTTGGAACAAAAAAAGCGGGAGCTGTTGAGGCTGCTGAAAAAGTCCTTTTAA
>DNPQ01000487.1:2765-5444 GCA_003501335.1 Bacillota bacterium | reverse complement strand
CAAATTCGGCTACGGTGGGTACTTCATATTCAAAAGTAATCAACGTATCTTTGATAAATGGGGCATAAATCTCCAACAATACCTTACTGTCAGACTGTGTAGCCAAGCGAATTTTTTTATCACATACCATTTTATTTATTACTTCCTTTTGTTGTTAATGAAATCGGATCAGTCTTAAGGCTTAAGCCGTAAGGTTTAAGCCTTAAGCAACCCAATTTGTCCTTTCAATTTAGCAGAAATAGTCTTTTGCATAAAATAAACTGTAAAAGACCAATGATCAAACTTTTTTAATTCTATTTCACCGAAACTACCATTCGGGTACCCTCTTTTGAGGATACTATTTTCATTCACACTTTGAATAAACCTTTTTTTGTCATCAATCTCCCAAACCAATTTTTTTACCTTCCAAGGCAATCATTAATAGATTCTTATTGCTTGCCAATCCATTTTATTATCTTAAAAAGCGTACTTTCCTTATAATGGGAACTTATACTTTTCAATAAGGTTTTCCCCAACAATGCCGTCTCCCAATGATCACCATTGATCACCATTTCTTGCTTTTTTATATCTTCCATTTGTAAACAGCCAAAATACTTCGACCCACTTATGATTGGCAATCAAACTAAAGATAGTTGTATCGAATTACTTTATGGATTGTGATACCGATCCGGTTTCAGCTTTAAAAAACATTCTTAATTTTTCTTGGTTTACCGACCGATAATGCAGCCGTCTCTGATCCTATAAACGCGATCACTGGTTTTGTACACTTCCTGAGCATATGGCGAAGTGTAAATGATTCCCATTTTACATTTTTTAGCCTCGCTGATAAAGTCATAAATACAATTGTGCATTGTAATATCTGTTCCTGAAAATGTATTATCCATCACCACAATTTTAGCTTTAGCCACCATCCACTTATAAAGAGCAACATTGATTTGAGTCCGGTTATCAACCCACTGAACTTGCTTATTTAAATCATGCCGATCAATCCCGAGCTTAGAGGCATATTCTCCAACCACAAATCGTTCCATCCGGGTATTGATTCCCAATTCCCCGGAAAACTGTCCCACCCCTACAATCGTTAAATTTTCAGCTAGACTTAAATGAGGAAAAAGACTTGCCTTATAGTAACCGATATAGCCGATCCCTTGAACGGTCATCGCTCGCTTCCCGCCATGCAAAAAAAGCTCCCGGTTGTCTAACAATATTTGCCCCTGTTCAATTGCTGCATTTCCATTCAATAAATCGATGATGGCGCGACAATTATCGCTGCCTTCATCCACAAAGCCGACCACTTCGCCCTTTTTTATATTAAAACTTATGTCATGTAAATGCTGATTGCAAATACCGGTGGCAGTCAACAAATTTTTGCCGCTTTTTGGAGAAGCATCCACACTGCTGATTACAAAATCAGTGCCTGTAAGTACCTTTTGGATCTGTAGCTCATTGAACTCTTCCGCATAAAAAAATCCGATATTTCTTCCGGAACGTATGACAATGAGCCGTCCCGCAATCTGCAATAGGCGATCTAATTTGGAATCGATTACAATCAGGGCAATCCGCAGGCTTTGAATCCTTTTTAATAGCCGATAGAGGTCCCAATATTCCTTTTCGGTATAAGAAAGCATAATATCATCTAAAATAATCACCTTCGCATCGGCGGAGCCGGCCCGCGCGATTTCAATCAAATGTTTTTCCGCCAGAGATAAAGTTTGTACCTCGCGGTTGAAATCAATCGGGATATTAAGTTCATCCAAAATAGTCTTGGTAAAAAGAGTATCCTGACGCTTCTTAATTCGCCATTCCCCTATCTTGCGAGGGGGCAAAATACAAAAGTTGTCCGCTATAGTCAATTTTTCTATCAAGGTCGACTTGTGACGGATACAATAAATACCAAGCTGTTGCGCTTCCAACACAGAATGGTATCGAACCGGCTTATCTTCCAGATAAATGAAGCCATCATCATATCCTTTCAAGCCCGAAAGAACATCTGTCAAAGCAGAACGCCCCGAGCCGTTTAACCCGGCGATTCCTAAAATCTCGTTCCGGTAAAGGCTTAGATCCATCCCATTCAATACAGGATCACCAAAGCTACGGCGGACCAATTGTTCGGTACGTAAGACCTCGTCCAACCTCTCTTGACTCCTTTCTTTGTTAAATTTTAGGCAGGGAGATTTCCACCGATGTCCCCACGTTTTGAGTGCAATAAACTTTCAGTCCATACTCGGAACCAAAATAAAACTTCAAGCGCTGGTTGACATTGATCAGAGCAATTCCGGCATTTTTCTTTTTGCCCCCCAACTGTACCCCATTTTTGACCGTATTGTTACGCAATGCTTCTTGCAGCTGGTTCAATTGTTCTTCACTCATGCCTAAACCATCATCTGAAATATCAATAATCAGTCTGCTTTGAGTACTATAGGCTCGAATGGTAACGTTCCCCGTGCCCATTTTGGGTTCCAGGCCGTGATGGATAGCATTTTCTACAATAGGTTGAATTGTTAATCTGGGTAGATAGTACTCCAAGATACTTTCATCTTCTATCCGTTTAACAATTTTAAACTTGGAAGGAAAACGGTATTGCTGAATGACCAGATAGTTATTTACGTTCTCCATTTCTTCCGCGAAGGTCGCCATTTCTCCGGGACGGCTTATGCTGTAGCGAAACAAGGTTGCCAG
>DNPQ01000487.1:0-2387 GCA_003501335.1 Bacillota bacterium | reverse complement strand
TGGATCTCCGCTTGGCTTTTAAGCATCTGGGATGTATAATCACTTTGAATGGCTACCTTGACCCGGTTAATCAAACGGTCTACCGCCAAGCCGCTTTTCATTCCCTCCAGATGCTCAAAATAATTTTCATCTTCTGAATAATGTCCGGTTTCAATCAAAGCCGCTGTTTTTTCCAGCTTTCGGATTGGATAGATATAATGCTTTATTTCAAAGCCAAAAACAATCACTTGGATAATAGCAAGTACAATCAGTGAAATTAAATATTCGATTTTTAACCAGTGAAAACGGATATGCAGTACGACAAAAAGAGCAATCATAATCAAAGTGATCGCTTTATCGGCCAAAAGTATTGCAAAAGCGTAACTGCTGGTCTGATACTTATCCATTTCTTGCAATTTTATTCCTCCAGCCGATCAAGAATAAAATTTCCGGAATTCAATGGGTTTAATACCCACCGATTTAATAAACAACTTACTAAAATGTTTCACATCATTATAACCCACAATCCGGGCAATTTCCGCAACGCTAAACGACGATGTTTTAAGCAGCTTTTTGGCCTCTCCCATCCGCACATCTGTTAAATAGCCGGTAAAGCTCATTCCGGTTTCTTTTTTAAACACCGTGCTTACGTAAACCGGACTAAAATGAACCAATTGGGCAATATCTTCCAAACTGACGGGCTCCCCAAAATGCTCCTGTATATATAGCTTGATTAGACGGATTGGCTTATATTCCTTTTTCTCTTTTTTATCAATGAAGGTTTTCAAAATCTCAGCAACATCATCCTGACAACACTGTTCCATGCTGGCAACAGTCGTACAGTTTTCAATATTCTCTTCATATCGGTTCAACTCAATAACATGTTCTCCCATAAGTTCAAACAATATATCATCGATATTGCCTAGTAAATCTTGGCAATAACGGTATAGGCCAAAAGCTTTTCCCTGATTATTCCTTAAATAATCCGTAATCAATATATGGATCATTTCCATGCTTTCCTGTTTGCTTAGATTCTCTATGCATTTGTGTAACTTTTTCTTGGCGGAATCGGCCAAATTCACCTCTACTTTAGGATACTCCTTTACTAAAGTACAATAATTCAAGATATTGCCGCATCCCAAATCTATACGGTGATATAAAGCGACCAAGGCTGTTTTGTAAGAGTTAAAAATTCTGCCGGCTTCTGTTTCCTCCTGCCCAAGAGCAATTGTAATATCGAAAAAAACGTACTTATAAGAATCGCTTCGCAATAAATCATGCAAATACTGTTGCTTCTGTTCCAGAGACAAATGCTTGCCAGGCGCATAATTAAAAACCAGGTAACCCATTGCTTTTTCACAAACATATTCTGCTTCAAAGCAGTCCGCTTTGAGCTTACGGATAAATTTCCCCATTATTACTTCGATGCTATCTGTTGGGTATTCTACATCCGATTTGGATGTATAGTCGATTTTTACCAGCGCAACGCAAAATTTTCCGGGTTCAAAATGAAAAAATGTTTTGGACTCGATGGCCAAAAGCCCATTGTGCACCCGTTCCTGATCTCCGCTAAGCAAATCCCAAAGGGTATTTTTCCGCAGCAAATCCATACTGATTGCCAGCTGTTCCTGGATAGATTGTACTTTGACTTCCCGGGCGACGGTATTTTCCTTTCTTTCGCCCAGTTGTACCAAAAGATTATTAAGGTCGTTTTGTTTGATCGGTTTAAGCAAATAATCCACAGCGCCATACTTTAAAGCGCTTTGAGCATAATCAAAATCCCGATAGCCGGAAATTACTACAAAAGTAATACCCAAATTGGCCTTGCTTACCTTCTCTATCAGTTCAATTCCCGTCATGCCTGGCATACGGATATCCGTAATGACCACATCGGGATGTTTTTCTAAAATTAAATTATAAGCCTCGACTCCGTTTTCGGCCTCGCCCACAATTTCTACTTTAACGCGTTTCGGATCGATAAGGTTTTTGATCAATTCAATGATTCCCCGTTCGTCGTCTATGATTATCAATGACAACATATGAGAACAGCCCCTTTCGACCGTCATTATACCATATTCGCCAGGTTCCGGAGTATAGAATAAATTCCCGGTATTGACCGCAAAACAAATATCCGAGTTGACCATGGGGTTACTCGGATATCCTGCATAAATCAGACATTGGGCCATTTGCAAAAGCAACAACTCGCGGTAAGATCCACGGCCTTTTATCCAGTCGCAATTAAATGGGAATTGATGGCAGCCTCGATACTTATCCCTCTTTGTGAGCCGCTTTTTTGGCTCGAAAACTGTCGAAAGCCACAGTCAGTAAAATAAACACGCCTACAATCACTTGATCCCAGAGGGTATTTATATTCAAAAGGCTTAATCCATTCCGGATCGTGGACATCA
>DNPQ01000204.1 GCA_003501335.1 Bacillota bacterium | reverse complement strand
GCCTTCCCGGCGATAAACCCGACCGCTTTCCCGACGGCCGCATCGATGGGCTTGCGGATCTTCTGGATAATTTCTTTGATCTTCGCCGTGATCCCACCAATTCCTACCAAATTCGCCAGAAAACTAATCGCCACCGGCAAAGCTTTGACTAAGGAATCCTCCACTGCAGCAACAGCTTTCTTGATATTACCCCCGGCAATCTCGGCAATCGAGCTGAAAACAGCGTTAACCAAAGCAGCAATTTGTTTGGCCCGTTCGATGAAGAACTGAACCATATTGTAAATCGTCATAACCGCCTGGACGATCGCTCCCACCGGGTTAAACATACTGATCAGTTTTTCAACCGCCCTGACGATCACTGTGTTCCGCAGCCAACCAATGAACGCATCAAAAAAGAGAGCTTGTAGCTCTCCCAAAAATTCTTTGGCCATATCCATCAAAGCAATGGGGCCTTTGGTTATCAAATTTCCGACCCAGGCGACACTTTTCTCTACCTGGTCCATGACCTTCTCGGCCATTGGTCCCACTTTTTTCACCACCTGGGCCCGGATGGCCTGCCAGGTGACGCCGAGGATCTGGGCCATCAGTCTGATGATTCCCGCCAAGTTCAGTTTTTCCGGCAAGGCAATCCCGGCGTTGCCGAGGGTCCCAAACAGCCATCCACCCAGGCCCGTCTGAAGATGGCTTCAATATGAAGAAATTATTATTACAATTCAACTTCATGTTTTTACAGTAATCTCGTCAAAAAATCCCTTCGATATTTTCTATTCCGTTTCTTCACCGATTTTTTCTGAAATTACAGTTCAATAGGCGATACTCTGAGAAGAAAGCGAGGTCAGCGAATTTTTTTATTCATTGACCTCTTCATCTGCAGTAACTTTGGATAACTAGAATTAGATTTATCTCGTTTGAATACCTCGAATTATACTACCATCGTATTTACTTATTTCATAAAAAATCCCATTCCAATTTCCGACTAAAATACTATCAGACAAGTCATCAAAATTTATATATGGGCTATCATCATAGATTAAATCAGGTTCTTGAATTCTCCAAATAATAGCCTTATTTTTAATATTTACCGCATAAACATTGCGGTTATTTATTTCTCCCTTTGGAACTGTAATTAAAACCAAAACCAATTCTTCATATGATTTAATACTCTTAATGATATGCGAAAAATCAATAGTTTCTCCATCTATAAATAACTGGTTATTAATATAATATATATCCGCCATTTAATCACCTATCTTTCTTGTATTTTGCCAAGCGTCAGGCTCAACGAGGCGTTCTAATAACTCATATTGAGTTCCCCCACCATGGCCAAATTTATTTCCACTAGCCTCACCAACTCTCATGCGCGTATTGGGTGGAACCTTAACCTCAGTAATAAGGGTAGGCGTTTCTGGAAGTGCAAATTTGTCTTTAATTTGTTCAGGAGTCAGCCCTTCTATTTCCGATTTCTTCATAAGCCAAGAACGTTCTCGATTATTTAGACCATGTACTCTTACAAAATCTGTCTCGGAAGTAGTGGTAAACTCTGTAACATTTGTATTTAGTTTATAAGGAGTCTCATAGTTTTCGGGATATTTAGCATTCACTTCTTTAGACGCAATTTGGCGAATATCTCTACCCGCAACTGGCCCCTTATCTTCCAATACCCCCTGCTTAACCTCAATAACCGACTTTTCAGTTATATCCTCCAAAACTTCTTTTGAAATTTTCTTCCCGGTCTTTTTCTCTAATTCACTCAAAGACTCCTTGACTACTTTTCGAATGGCCTGTTCTGCAACTTTATCTGGTACTTCTTTTAATCCCTGTTTCGCAACATCCTGCAGTATCTCTTGGACCGCTTTTTGGATTACCTGGTTTTTCCTCTCCGCCAGCAGCTTAGTTACATCAGCATACTTGGTCCCTTCCAGCAATCCATTCAAACGGCTCTTGACCGCATTCAGCTTTTCAATGGCTTGGGTAACCTTTTCCAGTTCGGGGCTCTGCCGCCGCCTTCGGCCAGTTTGGCACCTTATCCGTGCCTTTGGTGCCGATCAGCGCGATGAGGACTTCAAAGATTATCTGACCGATTAAACTGCCGACATCTTTTCCTTGCTCAAAAGCGAAGGATCAAATGATTTTATAAAAAATGAGGAGTAAAACTTACTCCCCATTTTCCTGTTGTGTATTATCTTTTTTGTTGAAACTCCGGACATTTTGCTTCAATCCTTAAAACAAAATTCGGTTTTCTTTCCGGGTATTTTTTACAAGCCATCGGATTTGATGATATTTGATGTTCGCACGTTTCACATTCCATAACCAACATCGTAAATTCACCCGGCTTGGTATAATTAAATCTATCGTCCCTGTTACCTGTATTCATTGCGATTCTCCTTCATTTTTTATTTTTTATATCAATTCACAAATTATCTTCATATGATTTGTTCCCGGGTCAATTACTTTTTGAATCACCATTTTTTGACCTTTATTGAGTAACAGTTCGACTTCTTTTGACCCATAATGACTCATATTTCCTATAAATGCGCCATTAACCCCCTTTGGCACATTGATAATAAAAGTAACCGGCTGTTTAAAGGCGCTCTCCGACACTAGACTGGTACTCATAAAAGCTTTGTCTTCAATTACTTTGCCAATAAGTTGTTCTGGAGCTAAATCCTTTAATTCACCCAAGGCATCTTTGCCAACACCTCGATAGACAGTTACCCCTTCAGGCATGGAGGCTTTATTTAAGGCATTAGTGATCTGGGTCACTCTTTCATGATTTCCCGGATTAAATTCCTTTTCCAATCCCCGTAAAGTTCTGTTAATATTGGGATAAAATTCGTCACCCGTATAATCGGTTATGGCTTGTTTCTCCGTCGGGGATAAATTCATTTCCCAGGTTCTAAAATATTTATTCCCCCACGTTTCGGCATCGATTTTCCTAGAAAACTTGATAAAAGCCGATAATTGTTTAAGCTGTCCACGGGTTCCAAGGACTTCTTTCTTTACTTCACCAACCGACTTTTCTGTTATATCCTCCAAAACTTCTTTTGAAATTTTCTTTCCGGTCTTTTTCTCTAATTCACTCAAAGACTCTTTGACTACTTTTCGAATGGCTTGTTCTGCAACTTTATCCGGTACTTCTTTTAACCCCTGTTTCGTAACATCTTGCAAAATCTCTTGGACCGCTTTTTGGACAACAATATTCTTCCTCTCCGCCAACAGCTTGGTTACATCCGCATACTTTGTCCCTTCCAATAATCCATTCAAACGGCTCTTGACCGCATTCAGCTTTTCAATGGCCTGGGTAACCTTTTCCAGTTCGGAGCTTTTGAAAATGATCCCCAGTCTGCCGCCTTCGGCCAGTTTGGCAATCTTATCCGTACCTTTGGCGCCGATCAGCGCGATGAGGACTTCAAAGATTATCTGACCGATTAAACTGCCGACATCTTTTCCTTGCTCAAAAGCGCTTTCAGCCGCCCACTTTCTCAGGGATTTACTTATTTCCCCAAAGATTAAATTTTTCCCTTCTTTGAATAATTCAGGAATTATTCCCAGAACGGAAGTGACTATACCGCCGATCTCTTTAACCAAAGTTCCGGTATTCTGCAAGAAGGCTAAATCATCTTTAAGGGCTTTATCGTGATCGCTAAAATGTTCCCCGATTTCGGATTGGATGAACTGAAGCCCGTCCCAAAGCCCGCTGGGTATTTTGGGAACTTCCCTGCCGAGAAACTTCAGATATTCTATTTCCAGTTTGATAATTAACTTTACTAGATCGGCAACCGCCACAATGGCGTTTTTGGCTCCGATAAGGATCCCTTCACCCAGGCCAAC
>DNPQ01000549.1 GCA_003501335.1 Bacillota bacterium | reverse complement strand
TAAAGTATGCCGCTTTTTAAGCGGCGAATATGTATATGATAGGGGTTCGGACCAAATCTTGGCCGGAGTCAACCATGCCGGGGAGATTGATATTAAGCTCACTTTAGAAGATTGTTTAGCGGTATACAATACCGATAATACTAAGATTTTTGAACATCTGGTGGAGGCTTTGGAACGGATTCCAGACCCGAAGACGAGGCGGCAAGTCAGCCAAATTCCGATTTATTTCATTGAAGACAGCTTGGAAAATTGGTGTTTTTTAACCCAATTGTTTGAGTTCGACAAACTTAAGAGCTGGCAGAACATTCATTATTTTATTGCGTCTTCGGGAGGAATCACTGATATTTTTATGAAGGAAGATGCTCCTTGGCCGAACTCGTTTTATGGTACTGATGCTGAAAGCTTTACGAAATCCTTGTTGAAAATAAAGCAAGCTAAGGATTTTACATTTCATCAGGGCCTGTTTGAATTGGGGAATTATTACCGGACGGCTTGTTTGACACCGAATCTTCAACCCCGAAAAATATTGATTGTTACCAGTAAAAAAGAAGCGGCTCTCCATTACTATGGACAGGTTCTGGAGGATTATTTGGTTGAAAATGGTTTTGAATGCCTGCTTCATATTGAAAGCTCTACCTTTCAAAATTTTACTCCGTATTACGATATCAAAGCCATGGCTTCCTTTCGCCCCGATCTGGTCATTAATTTTTTGGGTGTCCAAGAAGAGTTCGCGGCATTTAATTCGTTGGCGGTACCCTTTATAAGTTGGCTATTACAGGAAAAGCAATTAAATAAGACGTTAGAGGCCCATTGCCCGAATCAAATTCTTCTGATGACCGGTAATTTAAATGTTAAAAATAATTTATTGAAACAGGGCTATCGGCCGGAACAAATTCACGGGGTCCATTTGCCAGTATTTCCAAATATAAAGACCACTTCCGTCTCTGAATGGCCGGAAGAAGAAATTGGTATTATTACGGACTTAGATGATCTGGAAATAGTAATTAATGATTTGGCAACGGTTATTCATGGAATTATTTTTATGAAAACTCACACCGGTTCATTGCCCAATATAATGGCAGCCTTGAGAACACTATATTTTCAAGTCTACGCCGGTTTAAATCAAGAAGAACTAAGGCCAATGGATGCGGCTGGTTATGAAAAAATGCTGTCTGAAAATCTTCAAAGATATCAGATCAATTTAAGCAGTGATGAACTAAAATTTTTGGCTGGATTTGTGAAAACAGAATTTGAAAATTTAATCTTCAAGCGGATACAGGTTAAATGGGTAGTGGATGTCTTTAAGGACAAGAGGATAGGTATTTATGGGAGTGGATGGGATCAAGATCCAACATATAAAAACTTTTTTAAAGGTGAAATCAATTTTTTCAGTCATCCGGAAGAATACCGGAATTTGATTCTCCAAAGTAAGGTTAACTTATATCTAGGCGGTCGTTTAAAAAATAAATCTTTGATGCAACCGGATTTGATTCAGGGAATCGCTTACGGAGGCTTCTTTTTAATAAGGAAATCGCCGAGTTTAAACCCTGTAGAATCAGTTTGGGAGCCTTTTGGCGAATTGCTGGAATGTTATAGTTCCAGAACGGAGTTATTTGAAAAACTGAATTATTTCCTGACTCATCCCGATGAGCGCCAAAAACGAGCCCGGGAACTGCAAAGCCATGTTTTGGAGAACTTTAATATGGGTTCGATTATTGAAAAATTCTGGAGGCTACAATGAATATCCAGGGGAAAAAAATTTTAGTAACGGGTGCTGCCGGTTTTATCGGTTCCCATTTAGCGGAACAGCTTGTGGAGGCTGGAGCGAGTGTGAGCGCTTTTGTGCGATATAATTCCAAAAGTAGTTGGGGCTGGCTGGAGAGTTCACCGCGGAAAAAGGATATTACGGTGATTTCAGGAGACATCCGCGATTATGATAGTGTGAAAGCAGCCGTTAAAGATGCCCAAATCGTTTTTCATTTAGCGGCATTGATTGGGATACCTTACTCCTATCAATCTCCTCTTGCCTATATCAAAACCAATATTGAGGGCACATACAATGTGTTGCAGGCTGCACGGGAACTAGGAGTGGAACGAGTTATTCAGACTTCCACCAGTGAGGTTTACGGAACGGCCCGTTATGTTCCCATTAATGAGGAACACCCGCTACAGCCCCAATCACCATACTCGGCCACGAAGATTGGGGCCGATAATTTGGCACTCAGTTTTTATCATGCTTTCAACTTGCCGGTTGTGGTGGCTAGACCCTTTAATACCTATGGACCGCGGCAATCGGCGCGAGCCGTTATTCCAACGATTATTACCCAAATCCTTAGCGGTCAAAAAGAAATTACTTTAGGGAATTTGGCGCCGACTCGGGATTTGAATTTCGTACTCGATACCGTAAAAGGATTTATTAAAATAGCAGAAAATGACGATATCTTAGGTGAGATAATTAATGTTGGCTCAGGGACGGAGATTTCAATTGGAGATTTGGCAAAGCTGATTGCCAAGTTGCTTCAGACCGAGGTCCATATAAAGCAGGATCAACACCGAATCAGACCTGGGAAAAGTGAGGTTGAAAGACTGGTTTGTGACCACGGGAAAATCCAGCGCTTAACCGACTGGAAACCCTGTTACACATTAGAAGAAGGTTTAACGATAACCATTGATTGGCTGAAGGAGAACTTACAAATCTATAAACCGGAGCAATATAATGTCTAATTCAATTTTACTGGATGCACCCAACTTGGGGGCTTTAGAAAAAACTTATTTGAATAAAGCGCTGGATAGCAACTATGTTTCAACGGTGGGACCTTTTGTGCCGGAGTTTGAAACCAAGTTTGCTTCCTATTTAAAAGCCGGGGGAGCCGTTGCAGTTCAAAGCGGTACTGCGGCCATTCACATGGCCCTTTACGAACTGGGAATCAAAGCCGGCGACGAAGTGATTGTACCGGCAATAACCTTTATCGCGACTGTAAATCCAATTGTTTATGTGGGCGCGACTCCGATATTCGTGGATATAGACAGTAACAGCTGGAATATAGATCCCAAGGCCCTCCGAAAGGCGATTACCCCCAAAACGAAAGCAATTATTCCGGTCCATCTCTATGGTAATCCGTGTAACATGGCGGAAATTATGGACATTGCCAAACAATATGGATTATTTGTGGTTGAAGATTCCACCGAAAGTTTAGGGGCATCTTACGGAGGAAAAGCAACGGGGATATTTGGCGATATGGGATGTTTTAGTTTTAACGGCAATAAGGTGATAACCACTGGCGGCGGAGGAATGGTAACCACCACGGACCCGGAAAGGGCCGCCCATATAAAGTTTTTGGTTAATCAGGCTAGGGATGCCGGCCGAGACTATTATTACCACCCGGAAATTGGTTTCAATAACCGGATGACCAATCTGGAAGCCGCTCTTGGATTGGCCCAATTTGAGCGGTTGTCGGAATTCTTGTCGAAAAAGCGTCAGTTCTATCAGGAATATCAACGCATCTTGGGAGGAGACAATCGTCTCAGCCTGCAACAGGAATTACCGGGAGCCATTTCATCCGTATGGATGTCTTCGGTGCGTTTTAATTCTCACAGAGTGGATTTGACGATTCCTGAGATCATGGCTAAATTAAAAGAGAAAGGCGTACCCAGCCGGCGGATTTTTCAGCCTTTATTTGATTCACCGCCCTATCAAAAATATAAAAGCGAAGATTATTCCAATGCCTATGAATTATTTGAGAATGGTTTAAATTTACCCAGTTCAACATTGAATTCGATTGAAGATATCCGCTATACGGCTATTTCGTTATTGGAGATTCTGGATTCAATTTGATTGCGGAGTGATTGCCGATGAAGAAAATTGCTGTTGCTACAGGGACTAGAGCAGAATATGGTTTATTATATTGGCTGCTGAAGGAAATACAGGAAGATCCGGATTTGGAATTACAACTCATTGTGACAGGATCTCATTTAGCGCCCGAATATGGTCTGACATACCGGGAAATCGAGCGGGACGGATTTGAGATTAATGAAAAGGTCTCCATGCTGGTATCCAGTGATACCGCCAATGGAACTACAAAATCGATGGGTTTGGAATTGATAGGCATGGCAGATGCCTTGGAACGGCTTACTCCAGATGTATTGGTTCTGCTTGGAGATCGTTATGAGATTCTTGCCGCCGCTGAGGCAGCTTTAATTGCTAGAATCCCCATCGCTCATATTGCTGGGGGAGATACGACAGAAGGAGCTTTTGATGAGTCGATCCGGCATGCTGTCACCAAAATGGCTCATCTTCATTTTGTAACCAATCAAGTAGCTTGGCAACGGGTACGCCAATTGGGTGAAAATCCGCAAAATATCTATAATGTCGGCAGTCCCGGACTTGACCATATCAAAAGGGGCCGTTTGTTGACTCGGGAAGAACTGGCCTCCGAACTCGACCTGGAATTTCTAAAACGCAATTTACTGATTACTTTTCATCCTGCTACGTTAGACAGAGAACAAGCCACTGATCAATTTCAGACCCTTTTGGAGGCTTTGGATAGCCTAGGGCCGGAATTGGGTTTGTTTTTTACCAAACCCAATTCTGACCCGGGAGGACGGGCTTTGATTCAGATGGTGGACCAATTTGTGGCTGGTCATGCCAATGCCAGGTCCTATACTTCTTTAGGACGGTTTTATCTAAGCCTAATGGCAGTGGTCGATGGAGTCGTTGGAAATTCATCCAGCGGCCTTTATGAAGCGCCATCCCTTAAGAAACCCACCGTGAATATTGGGGATCGTCAAAAGGGTCGCTTACAAGCTGCTTCAGTGATTAATGCGCCCGTGGAAAAATTGGCTATTCAAAGAGCCATTGCCGAAGCTTTCGTAAAAGACTGTACGGATGTAGTCAACCCTTATGGGGATGGCGATGCTGCGAGACGAATCCATGAGATTTTAAAGCAAATCCCGGATTATCATGATTTGTTAAAAAAACATTTTTATGAGGTGGATTGAAACAATGACTGAAAACCAAAGGGTACAGATCATTGCTGAAGCCGGTGTCAACCATAATGGATCCTTGGAAAAAGCTTTGCAATTAATTGATATTGCCAAGGAATCCGGGGCTGATGCGGTAAAGTTTCAGACCTTTAAGGCCGAAGCCCTTACGAGTCATTTGGCGCCTAAAGCGGACTATCAAAAGCGCAATACCGCCAATACTGAAAACCAACTGAAAATGTTGCAGAGATTGGAATTGGATGAGGGGGCTCATCGAAAATTAATTGACCATTGCAAGGCTCAAAACATTCAATTTTTATCTTCGCCGTTTGATGAGGGTAGTTTGGAGTTGTTAGTAAACCGGTTTGATCTCCCGAGAATCAAAATTTCCTCCGGTGAAATCACGAATCTGCCCTTTTTATTGAAGATCGCCACGACCGGGAAACCAGTGATATTATCAACCGGTATGAGCACTTTAGGGGAAATTGAATCGGCTTTGGGCGCTTTAGCCTTTGGCTATATGGGTTTAGCCGATAAACCTGCATTGGATGTTTTTCAAGAAGCGTTTAATGCCTCTGAAGGCCAAAGTATTTTACAAAAAAAGGTGATCTTACTGCATTGCACAACGGAATATCCGGCAGCGTTTGAAGAAGTCAATTTAAACGCGATGAAAACTTTACAGAGCGCTTTTGGATTACCGGTCGGCCTATCAGATCATACACCGGGGATTGCAGTCAGCATCGCAGCGGTGGCCCGCGGTGCCTCGGTAATCGAAAAACATTTTACCATCAGTCGTGATTTGCCGGGGCCCGATCACCGGGCATCCTTGGAACCGGCTGAGTTGAAATCGATGGTGCAGGCTATTCGCCAGGTCGAAGTGGCTATGGGTAGTCCTCGCAAAAGTCCAACTCCGTCCGAATCCAAAAATCGAATCGTGGCTAGAAAAAGTTTGGTAGCTGCTTGCGACATTCTTCAAGGAACGGCTTTTAGTATGGAAAATGTGACAATAAAGAGACCAGGAAGCGGCGTTTCTCCGGGCCGTTATTGGGAAATCATGGGTAAAAAGGCGCTTCGGGATTATAAACAAGATGAGTTGATCGAGATATGAATTTACCGATTATTTTACTAGGAGCCGGTGGCCATGGCCGTGTCTTATTGGATATTTTGTTTCAGCAATCTTTGAAAGTTCTGGCTATCGCCGATCCTGCCTGCAAGAACATACATTCAATTGAGAATATTCCTCTCATCGACGAACAGGCGGTTTTAGGATATCCAACCGCTGAAGTCCTGCTAGTTAACGGGTTGGGCTCGATTGGAGATACCGGCAAACGGCAAAATATATACGAATATTTTAAAAAAAAGGGTTTTAAATTTGCTACTATCATTCACACTTCAGCGGTTATTTCTCCCCAGGCTGTGTTTGGAGAGGGAGTTCAAGTTATGGCCGGCGCGATTGTGCAGACTGGCGCAACGGTAGCTTGTAATTCAATTATTAATACCAAAGCAACGATTGAACATGATTGTTTAGTCGGTGCTCATGTTCATATTGCAACAGGCGCAATCCTTTGCGGCGGTGTTCATGTAAATGATCAGGCGCATGTTGGTGCGGGTGTAACAATTATCCAAGGTCTGGTCATCGGTAAACGTTCCATTATTGGAGCCGGGGCAGTGGTCCTGAAAGATATCCCCCCAGCGGTAGTTGCGGTCGGAGTGCCGGCGCGGATAATTAAGTACAGGGAAGGATAAACATGTGTCAGCAAGCAAAATATGCATTGATTACCGAAGAAAAAACAATACGTAAGGCGATTGAACAGTTAAATGAAAACGCACTCCAGATCTTACTGGTGGTTAACAGTGAAAAGGTCTTGCTGGGGACTGTAACCGATGGTGATATTCGCCGCTTTCTTTTGAATAATACGACTTTGGACAAACCCGTCGCCCGGATTATGAATAAAAATCCCAAGTTTGTGTATGAGGGAGAGAATGATAAGGTCCGGGCCTTGATGATGAAATATAAACTGAAAACTATTCCTGTGGTTGATCGGTTAAAAAGAGTTATTGATTTGGTGTTAATTACAGATATTATTGAACCTAAGGAACCGGTTCCGCTTAAAAGTAATCAGGTTTTTATCATGGCCGGCGGGAAAGGTTCACGGCTTGATCCCTTTACCAAGATTTTACCCAAACCGTTGATCCCGGTGGGCGATAAACCGATTATCGAGATTATAATGAATGGTTTCCGCAAGTATGGTTTCAATAATTTTATTGTGTCGTTAAATTATAAAGCGGAAATTATCAAGTTGTATTTTCTAGAGAATACCAATGGTTTTAATATCAGTTATACGCATGAAGATACGCCGCTGGGAACTGCCGGCGCTTTACAATTGGCAAAAGACCGATTAAGCGAAACTTTTATCGTGAGCAATTGTGATGTAATCATTGATGTCGATTTTGATAAATTATTGACTTTTCACCAACAAAATAAGAATTTTGCAACAGTGGTTGGGGTTGTCAAGCATATGCAAATTCCCTATGGGGTCATAGAAATGAAAGATAATAAATTGCATCAGATGACTGAAAAACCTGAATATGATTTTATTATAAACTCCGGGGTTTATGTTTTGGAACCTCAAATTATTGATTTAATCCCGGAAAATGAGCCCTACAACATGCCGGACCTTTTGCTGAAAGCCAAGGAAAACGGGCATAAGATTGGAGTTTTCCCGGTAAGTAACAAATGGTTTGACATCGGGCAATGGGAAGAATATCAGAGTACATTGGAATATTTTAAGAAAGCGGAAGGGATCGCAAGTGGTGATTGACAGTCAATCGATTGCATTAATTCCGGCCCGGGGCGGTTCAAAAGGATTACCGCGTAAAAATATCAGGTCGCTCAGGGATAAACCCCTAATTGCTTGGACTATTGAGGCTGCTCTTCGCAGCACCTGTTTTGCCAAGGTGGTCGTTAGTACCGAAGACAGAGAAATAGCAAGCATTGCCAAGAGTTATGGGGCGGAGGTTCCTTTTCAAAGACCGCCGGAACTGGCGGATGACCGAGCAAAAAGTATCGACGTTGTCATCCAGGCGCTCAATTGGTTTGAAGAAAAGGGAGAAGACTTTCGGCGGATTGCTTTGTTACAACCGACAAGCCCATTACGAAATCAATCGGATATTCAAAACGCCTGGGATTTTTTTAACTTAAAAAAAGCGGGTGCCGTGGTTTCGGTTTGTGAATGCGAACATACACCCTTATGGATGAATAGCCTTCCCGATGATTTATCTATGAGAGATTTCCTATCGAAAGGTAGTTTAAACCAGAACAGACAGAGCTTAAAACAGTACTATCGGTTGAACGGCGCAATTTATCTGGCAGATAAAGACTACCTTAAAGAATGGCATGGTTTTTTCGGGCCTCGGACTTTTGCTTTTATCATGCCCCAAGCAAGATCAGTGGATATCGATTCTGAGTTGGATTTGAGATTCACAGAATTTTTGTTACAGAATATCTAATATATAGGACAAAAGAACTATATATCTTTGAAGTTATTTTTCCGAAATTAAAAGTAGGATTTTTATAGTTACTGTTGGAATAATTTGTAGTTTACAGGGAGGTAGTTTTATGAAGGTTGGGGCAGGCTCTTCGGTAAATGTTTTAAATGTAAATGTGGGAACATTAAAGAGAACGTCAGATAATTCGGTAAAAGTGTCAAATCATGATGAACCGCAATCTCAATCAGCTGCCGACGATAAAGAGAAAATTGAAAAGGCCCTGAAGATTATTAACATGGCTTATAAGAAAGTAAATGTTGAATGCAAATACTCGATTGATAAAAGAACCGATATGGAAGTTGTTGAGTTTGTGAACTCCGAAACCGGTGAAAGCATCCGGCAGTATCCGCCGGAAGAAATTTTAAATATGATTCATAAAATGTATGATATGTATGGGATTATGATGGATAAGAAAGTATAATTTGGTAAGCTGTAAGGAGGTGGCTTTATGGCAGACTCATCAAACTCTAGTTCAGGTCTTACTTCTACGGGTGGAGCCAACGGTTTAGCGTTAGTCGGACTCAATTCGGGAATCGACACGGCAGGAACCATTAAGAAGATTATGAAATATGATCGAAAACCACTCG
>DNPQ01000086.1:2502-3188 GCA_003501335.1 Bacillota bacterium | reverse complement strand
CCTTGGCCGACTATTTTTGTGGCGATTCTATCGATGACGCTGTTAAAGGCTTTAGGAAAAACCACCCTCAATGAGATCAATGTCACCCAGACGGCTATGTCAGCCGGGGCGATGGTAGCCGGAGGTATGGCTTTCACACTTCCCGGACTCTGGATTACCGGACAGTGGAAAGTTTCCTCAATGCTTCAAGACCATTTTTGGCCAGTCCTTGCTATAGCCCTTGTTGGTGTTCTTTTGGGGACTGTTTTTACCTGGTTTCTACGTAAAAAGTATGTGGAAAAGGAAATTTTACCTTATCCCATTGGCATCGCGGCAGCTGAAACGATTACTGTTGGAGATGCCGGTGGGAAGAAAGCGCTTCTCCTTTCTGCTACTTTAATCCCTTCAGCGATTTTTACATATTTCAGAGACGGACTCGGCTGGATTCCCAGCACTTTGAGTTCAAAGTGCCTTTATGCCAAAAACTTTTTTGTAGGTATCTGGTTATCACCGATGGCAGCCGGAATCGGATATATTATCGGACCCCTTTATACCGGGATCTGGTTTCTGGGAACGCTGATTTCTTACCTGATGATTATTCCTCTGGGAACTTTTTTTAAATTATTCCCATCGGTACCGGTCGCTATAGCGTTTAAAAATACAATCGGCATTGGACTGATGGTTGGTTCAGGCCTTGGAATTATTGT
>DNPQ01000086.1:0-2186 GCA_003501335.1 Bacillota bacterium | reverse complement strand
AAAAAGAAAATTTCTCATAATTCATTCAATGTAGAACAAATCTGGACCATTCTCGCGGTCGCTGCTGCTTTTATATTATCGATTACCTGTGGACTTAGTCTGCTTCCGTCCATATTATTGATGCTTGGAGTATTGGTCGTTTCAACCATGTCCGCCATTATTACCGGGGAAACCGGGATTAATCCGATGGAAATTTTCGCCATTATTGTGCTCCTTGCTATCCGGCTTTTTATCCATTTAAATACGCAAAACGCCTTTTTCATTGCGGCCGGAGTTGCCATTACCTGCGGTTATGCCGGTGATCTGCTCAATGATTATAAAGCGGGGCATTTGTTAGGAACCAATCCCGTCGCTCAGCTTGTTTTACATATCGTTGGCGGTATCATTGGAGCCGTCATTGCTACCCTGGCTATGTTCGCGATCATTCATCAATTCGGCGGAGTGGGGCCGGAAAAAGGACTACCCTCGGTACAGGCTTTTGCGGTCAGTCAAATGATCAACGGAGTTCAGCATCCACTGGTATTCGGAATTGCTGCCGGAGTTGGAATGTTGCTCTATCTATTCAAAGTACCGGTTTTAACCATGGGGCTCGGTATGTATGTATCTTTTGAATTATCGGCTGCATTATTCGTTGGTGGTTTAGCCCGTTTCATCAGTGACCGTATCCGCCCGAAGTCGGCAGCAACTGGTAATATTGCCGCTTCAGGGTTTTTTGGAGGGGAAGGGATTACCGGTGTTGGAATCGCAATTGTCAAAATGTTTTTACGCGGATGAATAATGAAGATTCAATTTGAATATTTATCGACAACAACTGGATGAGGAGGAGCATTAAATGGGTAAAATTATTGGGATCGATATTGGCGGCAGCACCACCAAAATTGTGGGATTCGATAATGGCACCATTTTCAGTCCCCTGCTTGTGAAAGCGACTGACCCTATTGCTTCGGTTTATGGTGCATTTGGAAAATTCTTAGACACCAATCGCTTAGAATTGCAGGATATTGAACGCATTATGGTCACTGGAGTCGGCTCATCCTATATTACAGCCAAACTTTATGATATTCCTACCGGGATGGTCGATGAGTTTCGGGCTATCGGAATGGGCGGCCTATTTTTAAGCAATTTGTCCAATGCTCTGATCATCAGCATGGGAACTGGCACCGCACTGGTGAAGGCCGATCAGAAAGGTGTCAGACATATAGGAGGCACTGGTGTGGGAGGCGGAACATTACTAGGCCTGTCCAACCGGATGCTGAATGTCCGCAATTTCAATGATTTAATCGAAACCTCCAGTGATGGTAATTTAGATCACATTGATTTAAGCATTGGTGACTTATCCCATCATGTAGTCGGCCTGCCTTCCGAATCGACCGCATCCAATTTCGGAAAACTCAGCGACCTGGCCTCGAAGGCCGATATTGGACTTGGAATTATCAATTTGGTTTTCCAAACCATCGGGATGATTTCAGTTTTCGCAGCCAGAATTGATCAAACCCGGGATATTGTGCTTACAGGAAACCTGACCAATGTACCCCAGTCCCGTGAAATCTTTAACGAACTTGGAAAGTTATTTGATATTAATTTTGTAACCCCGGTCAACGCTGAATATGCCACTGCTGCTGGCGCAGCAATCACCTATGTGCAAAAAAAGCCTTTTACAGAAATTACTGTTTAATTTGATATGGGCTATTGGCTGTTAGCACATAGCTGACAGCTAATAGTTATTAACATTTATACCTAATGAGCCATTCGGCGTTGTTGTTTACGAGCCAGAACCGACAAGGTATAATTCATGGCAAAGTAAATTACGGCGATCACACTGAAGATCGTGAAAACTTGAACCTTGGATCCATATTGACCCATCAGTATCATTCCTTTACCGGTTAAATCTTCGATACCAACCGCCCACACAAAAGAAGTGTCCTTCACCACGGTGATAATCTGGGATACCAAAGGTGGAATCATGTTTTTTAAAGCTTGAGGCAAAATAATATAAATGAGGGTAGCCGGATAACTGAAACCTTGGGATCGGGCAGCCTCCCATTGCCCCTTACCAATGGAATTTAAGCCGCCCCGGATAATTTCAGCGATAGCGGCTGAAGTAAAAATAGTAATAGCCACAATCCCCGACTCGATTGGCTTCAAAGGGGTAAGAAAACGGATGGCGATAATAAAAAGCAAGTTGG
>DNPQ01000489.1 GCA_003501335.1 Bacillota bacterium | reverse complement strand
GGGAAGAGGTCTATTGAAGCTTCCCGACTGGTGATATGGATGACGACAGCCACAATACAGAGTGGATTGCAGATTCTTTTATAATTTGAGCGTTTTCCCACTTAGCGGGATCGTTGAATATGCCTCGGTTACTTCGACAGTTGGCGGTAAAAATGAAAATGCTTTAACTGGAGCGTATGCAGAATGTGCTTATAAGGCGGGAAAATTAACAGCATATACAGTCCGGGGTGTCAATAATTTGGCCTCTTCATCGGCCAGTACCACCAATTATAAGAATAATATCTTTTTGGCTACCTCTCAACCGATTTTCATCTATAATTCAAATCTGTATAAAATTAACAATGATTACACCCTGATTGGTTTAGCCTATCCGATAAGTTCGAATGTAACAGTGCGGGCTGAATATTTGATTGATGATGATGCGACGGTCGGGGCTCAAGGCGAAAAAGGTTTCATGATTTGGTGGAGAGTTTCTTATTAAGAATTTATCGAAAGCTATAGCTAATAATTATAATCCTCTTTATCTCAATAGAGACTCCTTCGGGAGTCTTTATTGAGTTTTTTAGTATTGGTCCATTGATGCTAAGAAGGAATCCTCAATTGCAATAGTGAATATAAAAATTGAATTTACGCAGTCATCACCAAAGAAGGACTCAATTCGATGCCTATGAAAACATTTTCCTGGGGCTGTCCCAAAAGCAAAAAGGGAACACAATTATAAAAAGATAAAGGCAAGTAAAGAATTTGTATTTTGAAAAAAGAATAATCATCCAGTCACAAGGACTGCCTTTTTAGCCAGATTATGGGCAATACACAACAAACCAAGTTCAATGTTTACTTTCTTAATTCCACGAAGCATGAAACGGCGAAAAGCCCAATTTTGCTTTATTTGACCGAATACCGATTCGACTTCCACCGATCGTTGCGCTCGTAACTTTTGACCATGTTCGCAAGAGAGATTTTCCTTGGCCATTTTTTTAAGTTCTTGCCACCGAAAACTCACTGATAAAGTACGGTTTCTATTCGAACGGGTACACTGATCCTGAAGCTGGCAAGCCGTACAATCTTTCGATTGGTAAATCCGATATTCGATTTCATATCCGGTTTTTGATGGATCTTTTTGAGTTTCAACATAATCTAATTTTCTTCCGGCGGGGCAGATGAACTGATCGTTTTTGGCGTCATAATTGAAATCGTCAAACCCAAACTTGTTACCTTTGCGATGCTTTTTCGATTCTTGATGAAAAGTGCTGTATTTAACATAGTTCCCAATTTCTTTATTGTTTAAGTACTCATAGGTTTCTTCACAACCATATCCGGAATCTGTAATCACATTTTGCGGCGTTTTCATTGATTGATTTTCCATCTTTTGAAGGTGAGGAAGACAACATGGCGAATCGGAGGCTTGTTGATGAATGCTGTAACCGGCCACAAATTGGTTCTCGGTGCCTAATTGCACGTTATAACAAGGTTTAAGCTGGCTATTCTTTAGATGATCTTCTTTGGTTCGCATGAATGTGGCGTCAGGATCGGTTTTGGAGAAGCTGTTTCTTTCTCCTAACAATTGTTCTTGAAGATGGTATTGCTGCAGACGCGGTAGATATTCTTTTTTAAGCTTACGAACCTTTGGGGCTAGTTTTGGTTGATTCGTCTCCGCCAGCCGGGCATCGAGTTCTTTGATTTTGGCTTCCAGTTTGGCAGGGTCGATGGAAGCTTCATTTCCGAGTTCTTCAAGATCTCGATCGCCATATAACTGGTTTTCAGCTTTGTTTTGGCGGTCGATCTCGGTTAGCAGTTCGTTTATCTTGATTGTTATGTCGGCTTTATACTTTTGAACATTCTTTTTCCAAACATAGGTGTACCGGTTGGCGTTAGCCTCAATTTTGGTGCCGTCGAGAAAGTAGTTTTCCAGTTTGACTAAGCCTTCTTCGATCAAAAGTTCTAAGACGTTTTTAAATATTTCATCAATGATTTCTTTCATAATTGAGGAGCGAAATCGATTGATGGTCCGGAAATCGGGAGTATTGTTGCCACTGAGCCACATGAAATGGATGTTTTCTCGTAACGCTTTAGCAATTTGTCGCGACGAATAGAGCTTTTGGGTGTATGCGTAAACGAATACTTTCAACATCATTTTAGGGTGGTAGCTGCTGGTTCCTCCTCCTTTATATTGGCGCAGCAAGGGTTCGATGTTCATTTTGTCAATGGCATCGTTGACTACCCGTACGAGATGTTTGGTCGGTATATGTAGCTCTATATCTGTCGGCAGCATCAGTTGGTTGGGTTGATAGTTCTTGAAAATTATTTGGTGATGGTTTTCTCTTTTCATATCTCCATTTTAACATATTTTACCATTCATTGATACTTTTGGGACAGCCCCAGCCTCGGCAGATTGCAATCTGCATTGCGCTTATTGCTTTTACCTGAGTCGCCAATCCTTATATCCGCAAACCCATCGGCATCGGATGTCAGATGCGGTGCTGGAAAAAATGATCGCCAGTTTCATGGCGACCGAGCAATCTCAATATGCTTTCGGATGGCAAGGCGGAGAACCGACCCTGATGGGAGTGGAGTTTTTCCGCCGGGTCACCGCGTTGCAAGAAAAATATGGACATCAGGGCGCTGTGATCGCCAATGGATTACAAACCAACGCTACTTTGATTGATGATGAATTCGCCGAACACTTAGGCCAATATAATTTTTTGGTCGGAGTCAGCCTTGACGGCCCGGAGACCCTGCATAACCATTTCCGGAGAACCGTAGGCGGTCAGGATACCCACGCTAGTGTCCTGAAGGGTATCGACTGTTTAAAACGGCACAGGGTAGAGTTTAATGCTTTGACAGTGGCGAATTCCTTCAATGCCCGCCACCCGCTGGAGATTTATCATTACTTATGCGATCAGGGAATCTATTACCATCAATACATTCCCTGTGTAGAATTTGGGCCCGATGGGCAACCGTTACCCTTTACCGTTAGCGCCGAACAATGGGGCCGGTTCTTATGCGAAATCTTTGATGAATGGTACCTTAAGGACAGCCGGAAAGTGTCCATTCGTTTGTTTGATGCTATTTTAAATTTTATGGTGAATCGGAGTTACCATCTCTGCCATATGGGCGGTCATTGTAGCCAGTATTTTGTAGTGGAGCATAACGGAGATGTTTATCCCTGTGATTTTTTTGTGAATGCTCAGCAGAAACTGGGAAATATCAACGGTAATTCTTGGGAACAATTACTTACTTCAGCGCAATATCAACAGTTTGGAGCTCAGAAGGCTGATCGGAATCCCCACTGTTCGACTTGTAAATACTTAGACTTTTGTTCGGGGGATTGTTTAAAGCACCGTTTTTACGGTGGGCAGAACCACAGACAAATCAGTTGGTTATGTGAGGGCTGGCAACAATTTTATGAGCATGCTCTGCCCAAATTTGAGCAATTGGCTTTGAAAATTTTGCAAGAAAGGGACGGTGTGAATAAGCTTCCTGATTTGAAGCTTGGCAGAAATGAACCTTGTTTCTGTGGAAGCGGCCGTAAATATAAGAAATGCCACGGCTTCGGGGGATAATGTCTCAACTGCGGGGATTAAACCCTGCGCGTTTAGCCGGATGCGAAGCGATGGAAACATAGCTTTCGCTTAACTTTTAGCCTTCAGGTTTCAATCACCGGCGGCTAAGTTATTTAATGCAGCTAGGATTGGCTTTAATGTCCAGGTTGCTATTTTCCACTGGAATAGGTTTTAATTTTTTTAAGGTCTTCCGGAATTCTACTGCAAAGGTGATCCCGGTGACCGTGACGGCGAGCAAATCCGCCAAAGGTTCTGCTAAAAATATCGCTGTGATTTTATCAGCCAAAAACAGAGGCAAGATATAAATAAGGGGAATCAACAGGAACACCTTCCGCAGGAGTGCCAGAAAAATTGAGTTTTTGGCATTGCCTAGCGCAATAAACGTCTGTTGGCAAATGATTTGCATCCCAAGCAGCAAAGAAGCTGCCATATAAATCCGTAAGGCTCGAACCGTAAAGTGA
This sequence comes from Bacillota bacterium, assembly GCA_003501335.1. Taxonomy (GTDB): domain Bacteria; phylum Bacillota; class UBA4882; order UBA8346; family UBA8346; genus UBA8346. Next base: position 1,658 of record DNPQ01000489.1, on the reverse strand, counting down.
AGCAGTTTGGGATCATTGGTGAATAGCTGGATAAAGACCTGGGGGAACACCATCGTCACCAGCCACAAACCAAAGGAATAAGCCAGGGATACTTTAAAAAGCAATAAAAAAGTTTTTTTAACCCTGGCGGGATTGCCCGCCCCATAATTAAAACTGATAATGGGGTTGGCCCCCTGGGTCAGTCCGGTGATGGGAAGCGTATTAATCTGCATAATGCTGGAAAGGATGGTCATGGCGCCTACTGCCAAGTCGCTTCCATATTTGTGCAAAGAGGAATTAAAAGCAATCACCAAAAGACATTCCGTTAATTGCATAATAAATGGGGACAGACCCAGCGCCATGCAAGGCAGTAATACTTTGAAATCATTTTTAAGATATTTTCGGCGGATTTTTAATAGCGTTTTTTTGCCGGTCAGGAAATGGACGACCCAGGCAGCGGAGACCGCTTGCGCAATCACATTGGCCAAAGCGGCGCCTTTAACCCCCATACCAAAGGCAAATATAAAAAGGGGATCCAAAATAATGCTGAATAATGCGCCGCTAAGCACGGTCAGCATGCCGATTTTAGCAAAGCCTTGGGCGGTAATGAATACATTGAGGCCCAACGCCAATTGCACAAATAGAGTTCCACAAGCATAGATTCTCAGGAAACCCAATGCAAAACCGATAGTGTACTGGCTGGCTCCAAAGAACATCAGCAAGCTTTTACCGAAGATGAGCAGTGTCGCAGTTAAAGCCGCGGCCAATACTACCAGCGCGACTAGACAGTTGCCGAGGATTTTTTCCGCCTCTTCCGGCTCCCCTCTACCCATCCGAATACATGCCATGGGTGCGCCGCCCATACTGATTAAAGAAGAAAAGGCCGTTATCGCCATGATTAACGGCAAGGTAATTCCGACTCCAGTCAAGGCCTCGGCGCCAATGCCCGGAATATGGCCGATATAGATTCGATCAACGACGTTATATAAGACATTAACCAGTTGGGCTACAATGGCAGGATATGCCATGTCAAAAAGCAATTTACCGATACTTTGATTACCTAACTTATTTGCAGGTGTTTTTTTCATTGCTGTATATTTCTTTACGAAGTGTTATATATTTTTTAAACTGATCCAATCAGTTCCGCAGCTTCAAACTCTCCTTTATTCATTTTACCACCTTCCCGGATGAATCGTTATTAAACTGTCGTAACATTAATTTTTTTACTGTTTAGCGAAGACTTCCGATATTCGGAAGGTGTCATTCCGACCATTTTTTTGAAAACCTGTCCAAAATAACTGTAGTCGGTATAACCAACTTTGCCGGAGATAATACCAACGTTATATTCGGGATTTTTTAACAATTTTTTTGCTCGATTAATGCGCAGCTTCATCAGATAGTCATTGAAGTTTTCCGTGGTATTCTTTTTGAAAAGCTTACAAAGATAACTTTTGTCGATATAAAAATATTTGGCGACAGTTTCCAAGGAAATGTTTTGATCAAAATTCTGATGGATATATTTTAGCACCTGGGTAATGATTAAATTACTTTTGGTTTGAATATGGTTATCTAGCGATTGTTCAAGATCTGCCAATATCTTATCAAAGGCAGACAACAAATCCGAGTAGTCCTTTGAATTTTCAATACTCTTAACATATTCAAATTTCTTTTGGTTCACC
>DNPQ01000591.1 GCA_003501335.1 Bacillota bacterium | reverse complement strand
TCTTCAGTATGCTTACTCAATCGTTCCGTAAAAGATCAAGGGTTAGGAAAGATTGATCCCCGCCTTTTGCGCCTGGGTCTGTTGGTCCCGGCGGCGAATGTTGTAAAGCCGGCCATCTTTTTGAAAACGAGCCCCGGTCTGTTTAAAGTAAAAAGAAACCCCGCTTTTCCGGCATTGTTCCCGGATGTCCAGCACCCAGGCGTAATCGCAAAGCCGGGCCTGATCTCCCGATTCCCCGCCGACGGTAACCTCTTCAATGGCCGGTGACAAATAGACCGATAAATCAACGGATTCCAAAATAGGTTCACAGATAATGCTTTTATGCTTGATCGGCGCCTCCAGAAAAATCGGCAGCCGGTATTCGGCCCGGTCTTGATTCTCAACCGTGCAGCAGATGGAAACATTGTCATAGCCCTCGCCCCAATCGCCCGGCGGGTTCACCCGAAAGCGGTCAATCCGCTTAGTAACCATAAAAAAATGCAAATCCCTCCGCTGACGCATCATCTGCCATGCTTCCACCCGCCAGGCATCGGCATCCTCTAGAAAAAAATCCGACGTAAAACAGGTAAAAACGATATCCGGGCCGGGCAATTTATATTCTCCGGCCCGGTTACGTCTTACAGGCAGATCGAAATCCTTCGTCTGCGCCACGACCGAGCTGTCTTTGCCAAATTCCGCATCGCGCCGGTAGACATAACAATTTTGACAGCCCGGACTGATCTTATGGCAGCCATGCCAGGGATTCCAAAAAGGCAATGCAAAGCCCCCTTCTCTGGTTTTATTGTAAAGGATAGATTGCCTTTTGGTGCATAATTTTAAAAAAAAGAAAAAAGTAAGCTTCATTGCAGGCGCATGGATCTGAAATACCATGGACCTGTTATCATGATTCAACAGCTTTTTCTATTTTTGGAGGTCAAACGCCAATCTTTCAAATTTTAAATTTGGTTTTTTGAATGTCTTTGGAGATCATAAGTTTATTGATGCCTATATATTATGGTTCTGGAGGTAACTGGCTGATGTGTGGAATTGTAGGATGGGTTGACTGGGAAAGGGATCTGCGCAATCAGGGTGAAGTCATCGAAAAAATGGCCAATACATTACGTCATCGGGGGCCCGATGCCAAAGGAAGCTGGCTCTCGGCCAGAGCCGCATTGGGGCACCGCCGTCTCATTGTCATTGATCCGGAATGCGGTTTACAGCCGATGATTTATAAAGCTGGCGAACACACCTATGCGCTGACTTACAATGGGGAGATTTATAACTATCGGGAGTTGCGAAAAGAATTGGAGGCTCATGGTCATACATTCCAGACCCAATCGGATACTGAAGTATTGCTCCATACTTACCTGGAATGGAAAGAGAATTGTGTCCTCCACTTGAACGGAATTTTCGCGTTTGGTCTTTGGGACGATCACCAGCAGCAATTGCTGTTAGTACGAGATCATCTCGGTGTGAAGCCCTTGTTTTATGCCGAGCGTGGCAGCGCCATTTTATTCGCTTCGGAGCCAAAAGCGCTATTAGCTCATGGACTGGTTAAAGCAGAATTGGATGGGGAAGGTTTGGCGGAACTCTTTAATTTTTTCCCGCTGCATAAGCCTGGTTTCGGAATCTTCCATAACGTTTATGAAGTCCGTCCCGGCCACCGGATTATCTTTAACCGTAATGGTCATCAGATTACCCAATATTGGTCTCTGCACAGCGCGCCTCATACCGATAATTTGGAAACGACTGCGGAGCATATTCGGGAATTGCTGAAAGACATCGTCGACCGGCAATTGGTGGCGGATGTTCCTGTGGTCACTATGCTTTCCGGGGGCCTGGATTCCAGCGGCCTTACGGCGCTGGCAGCCAAAGAATTTGAACAGCAGGGAAAACAACTTCAGACCTACTCGGTGGATTTTAAGGAAAGCGATGAATATTTTGTGCCCAGCGCGATCCATGAGAGTCTGGATGCGCCTTGGGTCAAGCGAGTTTCCGAATATGTCGACACCCAGCACCATACGATTACCGTGGATAACCCGGAATTATTAGAAAACATCTTGGTTCCAATGTATATGCATGATTTTCCGGGCTACGGCCAAATCGAAACTTCAATGTATTTGTTATTTAAGGCGATGAAACAACACGCCACCGTGGCCTTATCCGGTGAGTCTGCCGATGAAATCTTCGGGGGGTATTCTTGGTTTGGCAGTGAAGACTTACTTCATATTTCCACCTTTCCCTGGATCGCGGCCTTCGGGAAAACCGATGTGGTGCAGGGAATTTCTTCTTGGTTTACCCCGGAAATCCTGGAGAAAGTCAAACTCCAGGAATATCTTGCCCAAAGATATCAGGAAGCCATAGCGGAAGTTCCCCGCTTGGAAGGAGAGGAACCCCTGACGGCAAAACAACGGGAAGCTTTTTACTTGAATCTGACCCGCTTTCTCCCCATATTACTGGATCGGAAAGATCGGATGAGTATGGCTGTCGGTTTTGAGGTTCGGGTGCCGTTCTGTGATTATCGCTTGGTTGATTATGTTTGGAATGTACCGTGGAAAATGAAATTCATCGACAATATCGAAAAAGGGATCTTACGGCGCGCCTTTGCGGATGTCCTGCCGGAGGATGTGTGCCGCCGTCGTAAAAGCGGTTATCCCACCTCCCAGCATCCCCGATATATGCAGGGAGTGCGGGATTTGGTCTTGCAGATCTTAAATGATCCGAATGCGCCGGTTTTACCGTTTATTAATGTTCCTTTTTTCAAATCGGTCATGGAAGGAAAAGCGCCGGAATTGACCCATGTATTTAACGTAAATCCGCTGGAACGAATTATTCAAATTAATTCCTGGCTCCAGGATTACCATGTAAACATCCTGGGCAGCAACATTTCAGCGCCGGAATTGCAGCGGGTGTAGATAAGAGCTCATTGAACAGCATATGCTAACATGGTGCCTTTTTAACGGGGTGCGGAAAAATGGATAATGAGCTTTATGAGTGGTTGGGCTTACTGTCAAAACTGAATGCAGGAATAAACCTTGGTGCGTCCTACCCATCTTTACCGCTTCCCCGAAAAAACGGCTTATTTAATTATTTTCAAAAATGGTGCGGATCTTTATCAAGCGGGATCACATCCTCCGGTGAAACAACCTTGGTTTTCTTCTCTGTCTTCTCCGGCAATTGCGTATTATTTTGCGGTTGTTCCAATTGAACCCGGCCCTGCCCTATTGTCTGCATTGCCTGATTGCCCTGAGTTAAATGATGAAGCGAATGCCCTGCATGATCCAGTTCCGCCCGGAGAGTAGCCGCCTTGCCATTCACCAACTCCGAAAGTTCACTGACGATTTTACGCATATTATCCGCTTGGGCGCTTAGTTCTTCAGCTGCTGAAGCGCTCTCCTCCGCGTTGGATGCGTTCTGCTGAGTTATGGTCTCCATTTGAAGCACGGCTTTATTCACTTGGTCGATTCCCTGGGACTGTTCCTCACCGGCTGCCGCGATCTCAGCCATCAATTCATTGACTTTCTTTGACCCGGCGGTGATTTCATTTAATGCTTCATGTACCTTCCGAGCAACGGTAACACCCTTATTCGATAATTCAATATTATTTTCGATCATGGCGGCGGTATCCATAGCTGCTTGAGCGCTACGTTGAGCCAAGTTTCTCACTTCCTCCGCCACTACCGCACAGCCCATCCCGGCTTCTCCTGCCCGAGCCGCTTCAATAGCAGCGTTTAAAGCCAAAATGTTGGTTTGAAAAGCGATATCATCGATAACTTTAATAATCTTGGCAATTTGGTCACTGGATTTCTTAATCTCTTGCATTGAATTCATCATTTCCTGCATTTCGGTACTGCCTTTATCCGACGAATCCTTGGCTCGCTTGAAAATTCTAGTCGCTTCATTGGTATTGACGGTATTTTGCTGAATCATCGAAGCGGATTGCTGCAAAGTGGATGAGGTTTCTTCAATGGCGGACGCCTGCTCGGCACTGCCTTGGGAAAGCTGCTGGGAGGCGGAGGCGACTTCATTGGAGCTGTCATTGAGTCTGGCGACCATTTTATTGACGGGTTTGGTTATACTTCGGGTAATCAAAAAATACCTACCAATCCGAACCCTATGCAGACTAAGGCCAGGATAACCTGGAGACTATCGGAAACTGCAAACGTGTCTGCCACACTCTTATTGGCATTATTCCTATTAATATTGGCCAAGCTGATTAATTTCTCAAGCCTAACCAGGAGTTCTTGGTTTATGGGAGCTGCTTTGTCAGCCAGCAATTGGGCTGCCTCAACGTTTTTCCCTGCTTTGATCAATCCGGTTACTTGATCATTTGCCTGAATGGCCTGGCCGCGCATTTTGTAATAACTGATAACAAATCTTTTTCTTCTTGAGAGAGCGACATCTTTTGCAAAGATGTGATAGCCTCATTCGACGCCGTCCTGGCTACCATCAGTTCATGGTTTATATTTTCCAAAGCATCAGAATCATTCGCATATTCCCCCGGATACTTCCGGTCGCAATCAATAAGGATTCTTTCACGACGCCAACTAATCTTATTTTTTCGGCATTTATCCTGATTGCTTTTGACCTGGAACTAATTATATTCATGCTAATTAGCGAAGTAGCGACCAAAAAATGATAACCATAGCCAGCACCAGGCTATAACCTAATACAATTCGGGCACTTAATTTCATTTTCATAATATTACCTCCAAAGTGTTTGTTGAAATGCCTAATGTCTGTCAATCTTTTCTTTGGGAGATGGGTAATTTCTTGCATGCCAATGATTTTTTTGGCCTTCCGAATGCTTCATCGACAATATTCCGGATTAACTTTATAGTAACATTTTGAACATTCTTGACCAACCCTGGATTCATAACGATAACACTAAGGTTTCATGACCGAGAATACCACCATGGAAACATTGACTATCCTGCGATTTTGAACCAAGGAGAACGGCTGCTTTAGCCTATGAACGTTGAGAAAGAACCGCAGCCATCCAATCTTTACCAGGCCATTTGTTAATCATTCGGTTTCGTGATAAAATGAGGAAGAAAATCCAAGGGAGGTCTGATCATGATCAAAGGAATCGCTCACGTGGCTTTGAATGTCACGGACATGCAAAAATCGTTGAAGTTTTATTGCGATGGATTAGGCTTTCAAAAGGCATTTGAGATCCGCGATGATAAAGGTAATCCGTGGATTGAATATGTTAAGGTCCGCCAAGGACAGTTCATTGAATTATTCTATCCCAAAGGGCCCTTGTCCAAAGGCGATACGGCAGGGTTAACCTATTCTCACTTATGCCTGGAAGTCGATGACATTCAGGAAATAGCCGCCAGACTCCGGAGCAAAGGCCTGACCCTGGATGTCGAACCCACCCAAGGGAAGGACCACAATTATCAATGCTGGGTCCGGGACCCGGATGGAAACCGGATCGAGTTTATGCAGATGAGTCCGGATTCGCCCCAAAATAAAAGCTGAAATTAAAAACATCAGGTTATTTAACAAGCTAACTCTGAATCCCGCTCATGACCATATGGACTGCGATCACCGCTAAAAGTAACCCGGATAAGCGTTCCAGGGTCATTAACAAACGGTCGGGAATCAAGGTTCCCATGAACACTCCCACCAGTAGCAACACGGCCGTCGCCAGTTAGGCCAGTCCCATCATGGTCAAACCCACCAAGGGGCGGGCTGCGGACTGGGCGGCCATGATCATCACCGTTGCCAGAGCCGACGGGCCAATGATCAGCGGTATCGCCATGGGAACAATAAAGGGTTCGCTTTGGTCTTCTTTGCCGCTGGTCAAATGCTCATCCTGAAATACCAGCCGCAGGGCGATGATCGCCAAGACCACGCCACCGCAGATCTTTAAATCCGAGGGACCAATCTCCAGGATATGTAAAAACCAGGGGCCAACGGCATAAAAAATCGCCAACAGCAACAAGGAAATGACCATTTCCCGGAAGACAATTTTCAAATGGCGCTACCTGTTTTCCTGTAACACACTAAATTGTAATCAACTTAACCAAACAATCTAGAATCAAACTTTAAACGCCGCTGTCG
>DNPQ01000448.1 GCA_003501335.1 Bacillota bacterium | reverse complement strand
ATAAAAACCAATATTTCCCGGTTCCAGACCAAGCCGGGTTACCACTTCATCACCATGAATATAATCGATTTGAAGCTTCTGATGAGTATCGGCATAAACATCCAAAAAAGTTTGTAAAGAAGCAACCTCCAAGTTTTGTAACGGATTTTTAATTTCAATGATCCCACAATGCAATCGGGTTCCATATTCAATGAAATGAGAGCCCTTAACCTGACGGCGCAATTCCGGAAGTAACTGTAGTATCGCCTCATGGCAGGAATATTTTTGGCTGGAAAATCCGCAGCCTAAATTCCGGTAATATTCTCCCATTGCCAGTAAAAAATCATCAACTTCCGCGTGGAATACCACCCGATGGATAGGTTCAAAACACAGGCCCGGATCATGGATGTTGACCAATTCCACCAGGGCATACCTGGCGGGATGATGGGTCAGTCCCATAGCGGGATTACCTTGTTTGATTTGTTCCCATACTGCTTTGGCGGTAGCTAAAGAATGATTGCCATCCCCGACTGCATATAATAAAACATTATCATCAGCCGTTTCATATCTTTTTTGAAAACGTTCCTTATCAGCCAATTTTTTCAGGCCCCGGAAAATTCCTTCAACCCATTGAGGGTCAGTGACTTGATAACCGGTTACCTGGCCGCCGTTCATCATTAAATCAGTTTGATACACTGGTTCCATTTTCGTCAAATTGGCAGTAAGGGGCGCAATGACTTCTTGATCCGGATCATCAATCAATACCATGATATGAGGCAACTCGATGAGCGCTTCCGCCCGGATCTTAACCCGGGGAGGAATTCTTTCCAATACCGTGCCCTCAGTTGCCCTGATCAAAGTATGAGAACCTTTCCGATAGTCATAGCATTCCAAATCCAAAGCTACCATTAAGCCTTTTCTGGACTTTGTCTTTGATGTCCGCCTTTCAACATAAATAAAACCAGGGCCTTTAGAAACCAAAGTATTATTTGTAAGATAGTCCCGCATATTTTGATGAATCGTATGAATTATGGTTTTGGCGTTTTCTTTTCCCAGATAGACTTCGGGATAAATCAGCTTCCAAGTGGAGGGCGCATCCCCTACCAAACTTGAAACCTGCTGCCAATAATCAGGTTGCGCTGTATATTGATCACAAGCCACCACGGCCCATTTCTTTAAATCAACATTTTGGGCAGGTAATAAAATCTCGGGGATTTGAATGCCAAGTGCCGCAAAATCGGATATCACCTTACATCCTCCAAATTCAATTAAAATAATCCACCCCGACATTATGACGGGCTTTGTTTAAATATTCCATAGCAACTTTTCGGGCCTTGCCGGCGCCGGACTTCATGACATCGGACACATAATCCTTATCTTTGTGAATATTGGCTCTTTTTTCCCGATAAGGGGCAAAATATTCCCAAATCGTCTTGACCAATTCCTTTTTAACATCACCATATTTCAAACCCGGTTTTAAAAAACGTTCTTTTAATTCTGCCTTCCCCTGATCATCCAAAAACAATGAGTAAATATCGAATATGATGTTGCCTTCAATGGGTTTCGGCTCATTAACCGGGGTGGAATCGGTTTTGATGGACATAATCTTGCTTCGCAAGGTGCCCTCATCGGCAAAGATTTCAATTGTATTGCCGTACGATTTGGACATCTTCTGGCCATCGAGTCCGGGAACTGTCGCCAACTGATCCTCAATGTCGGGTTCAGGAATAACAAATGTATCACCATAAGTGCTATTAAAACGAATAGCCACATCTCTGGCGACTTCAACGTGCTGTTTTTGATCTTTGCCAACCGGAACCCGGTTCGCGCCATACATTAAAATATCGGCTGCCATCAGCACTGGATAAGAAAATAACCCATGACTGGCAGGGATTCCTTTGGCAAGCTTATCTTTGTAAGAATGGCAGCGTTCAAGTAAACCCATTCCGGTAATATTACTTAAATACCAGGTTAACTCGATTACTTCGGGTACATCCGACTGCACCCAGAATATTGAACGATTCGGATCAAGCCCCAAGGCTAAAAAGTCGCATAAAGCTTCATAAGTTTGTTTGCGCAGCCGCTCCGCTTCAAAAGTTGAAGTTAGAGCATGTAAATTAACCACGAAGCAGAATAGCTCATGATTTTCCTGGTATTCAATCATCCGCTTCATCATCCCAAAATAATTGCCAATGTGTAAAGTTCCCGAAGGCTGAATTCCTGATAATATACGCACGTCATACACTCCTTTTGAATGAATCGAAGATTTTTTTCTATATCTATTTTACAATATGACGGATATCAAAACACCCCGTTTTCCAAAAATACCGCGTATTAAATAATAATTATGACCTAAAATCCATAATATTGCAATATTTTTTGGACATTTGACGGATCCGGGATCAACCCCTATTTGAACTGTTCCGGAATGAACTGAAAAATTGCCTGATCAAGCTTGGATGCTTCTTTTTTGGCGGCTTCTCCAAAATCGGAATCACCGGAAGCATAAATAATATTTCGGGAAGAATTGATGATGATTCCATTTCCGCGTGAATTTAATCCTAAGTTCACAGTCTGGGCCAAATCGCCGCCTTGAGCTCCGATTCCCGGAATTAATAGGGGTAAATCAGGAGCAATCCGCCGGACTTCCGCTAATTGTGCAGGGTAAGTGGCGCCTACTACCAAACCGCAATTTTGATTTTCATTCCATACCTGGCTGACCTGACTTGCTACAATTTTATATATCTCTTGTCCACCGCTTTTCAATTCTTGAAACTCACCGGCTCCGGGATTTGAAGTATGACATAAAACAAGGACACCCCATTCTTTATTCTCCAAAAAAGGTTTTAGAGCTTCTTGTCCTAAATATGGATGCACAGTGATGGCGTGAGCCAAATAGATATCAAATGCAGCTTTTACATATCCGGAGTTCGTATTCCCTATATCAGCCCGTTTGGCATCCAGGATAATCGGAATCTCCGGATAATGTTCCCGAATATAACGGTTGGTTTCCATTAAAGCTTTTAATCCTTCCAAACCGTAACCTTCATAAAATGCGCTGTTAGGTTTGAAGACGCAGCAATATTCAGCCGTAGCCTCAATAATTGTTTTATTAAAATTAAATATCGTTTCGGTGATCGACGAGGTTTTAATACACTCCGGCAATTTAGCATAATCGCTATCGAGTCCAACCGAGATAAAATGTCCTTGCCTCCAACGGGATTCTAATAATTGATAAAAATTGGCCATTCTCATACTCCTCTTTCCCCAATAGGGGGCTTGATTATTATGAATTTCGCTATTTGTTCAAGATAATCCAAAGCATTCCCAATTTGAATCCATTCTTACGTAAATTTCATTATAAACAACAAAAATGGGATTAACAATAGATTATTTTTATTCATTTCGCTTTCAATTTTAGGCATCCTCCCAAGAAGGATTTTTTTCCGTAAAAGCGAAGTGATGTTTTAGCTAAACTACTAAATTTAAGTAATTTTCAACCAAGAAATTTTGATGTAGTTTAGTTCGATAAAGGAGTGGATAAAAATATGCGTTTTCGCCAAATTTTACTTGGAATTGTAATAGTCGTCGTTATCGGGATATTCGCTTTTTCCGGTAAATACGTTGACTGGTTATGGTTCAAAACCTTGGGTTCTACCTCGGTTTTCTGGGTAACTTTAATTACTGGACCCTTAATCAAATTAATTCTTTGTCTTTTAGTTTTCGGATTTTTCATCGCCAACTTTTTGATCTCCATTCGCGCCTTCAACCGCATTAAGGCAGTGGACAGTTTTTGGGCCAATGTCTCTGAATCCGCCATCATGATTCCCGGCATCATTATCTCAGCCCTTTTAGCTATATTGTTATCTTTTAGCTTAAGCCTGGACTGGACGGTAATTCAACAATTTTTCAATCAAGTTACCGTTGGAATTAAAGATCCTATCTTTAGCAGGGATTTAGGTTATTATTTTTTTTCTTTTCCCTTTTATCAACAGCTCAACAATTTATTACAGACCATTACTTTTCTTGCATTAGTGGGCATTGCAATTGTTTATTTTTTAGCCAAAGCCTTTTGGCAACAAGGAACCTCTTGGGAATTATGGCTGCCTGCTAAGGTCCATTTAACAATTTTGACCGTCTTTTTTTTACTGTCCAAGATTTGGAGTTATCATCTGGGCAAATTCGGGCTCCTTTTCCAGGAGACAGCCCGTATTACAGGACTCAATTATACGTCCGTCCATGCCAAAATCCTTTCTTATAATGTACTAACAGTACTCTTGATTGCCATTATCATCCTGGTGCTTTTCAACATCACCCGCCGTACCGCCAAAATTCTCATTGGAAGTCTTGTCGTCTGGATAGCTTGTTCGATAGTATTAGGAATGATTTACCCTGGCATCATCCAGTCCTTTGTGGTCGCTCCCAATGAATATGAATTGGAAAGCGCCTACTTAAAAAATCATATCGAATTCACACGCCAGGCTTATAATTTAGATAAAATTGAAGTTAAAGACTTCAATCCTGCAGATAACAAAGCTTTTATTAACAATAATGATCCCGCCTTGAGCGATTTGCGCTTATGGGATCATACTCCGTTGAAACCTTCTTACAATCAATTACAATCGATTCGCCCCTATTATAATTTCAATGATATCGACATTGATCGTTATCCATCACGCACCGGGCAACATCAAGTGATGATTGCAGCCCGTGAGCTCAATACCGATAGGCTCGCTGATCAAGCCCAAACCTGGATTAACTTGCATCTTACATATACCCATGGTTATGGCATTTCAGCAAATCAGGTCAATCAATTTTCCAGTCAAGGACAGCCAATATTTATCGCCCGGGACCTTCCGCCAAAATCAGACCCTGAATTCCCGGCCTTAAAAGTAACGAATCCCGGAATCTATTACGGTGAAACCACCGACAACTATGTAATCGTCAATACCGAAACTCCAGAATTTGATTTTCCTGAGGTTAACCAAAACCGTTCTACCTTTTATAAAGGCCCGCAAGGGATCATGCTCAATTCACCGTTTCGCAAACTCTTAATGGCCCTAAATTTCAAAGAAACCAATTTCATGCTCTCTAGTCAACTGACCCCGCAAAGCAGTATTTTATTGCATCGCAATATTAAGGATCGCATTCAGAAATTGGCGCCTTTTTTGAGCTTTGATGATGATCCTTACCTGGTGGTATCCGGGGGTAAATTATACTGGATTATCGATGCCTATACCTCAAGTAGTTACTATCCTTATGCAAAATATCATGAATCCGGTGTTAATTATATCCGGAATTCGGTAAAGGCAGTGGTTGATGCTTATACAGGTGAAGTCGGCTTTTATGTGATTGACAATGTCGATCCGATTATTAAAGTTTGGCAAAAGGTATTTCCGTATTTATTCAAACCGGTAACTTCCCTCTCTCCGGATTTAATCCGACATTTCCGGTATCCTGAATATCTTTTGAGCATTCAACGAGATATGTTACTCCAATATCATATGACCAATGTCAAAACTTTTTATGAAAAAGAAGATTACTGGGATGTTCCTGTACACAATCAGGATGAAGTCCTAGATCCCTACTATGTAACCTTAAAATTGCCCCAAGAAAAATCGGCTGAATTTGTAATGATGCAGCCTTTCTGCCCCAGAGCCAAACCAAACTTAGCCTCCTGGCTGGTAGCCCGTTGTGATGGGGCAAATTACGGTAAACTCATTTTATACAACCTGCCCAAAGATGTAAATATTTATGGCCCGGCTCAAATCGACAGCCGTATTAATCAAGATCAGACAATCTCACAATTAATCACTCTTTGGAACCAGCAACAATCTCGAGTTGTTTGGGGTAATTTATTAATCGTGCCGATTGAAGATTCAATTCTTTATGCGAAACCGCTGTATATTGAGTCGGAACTTAACAAACAAGCTGAATTGAAGAAAATCGTCATGGTATATAATAATCAGGTGTTGATCGGAGATAGTGTTACCGACGCTTTAAGTAAAATATCATTGAACCCGACGACGGATTCTGATTCGTCGGTTGATCTAAATGCTATACGGGGTGTCAATGATAAGCGCAAAGCTGAGATCATTCAGCGCTTGGATAGTTTGGTCCGTGAACAGCAACGGCTCATCCAAGAGTTACAAGGTTTATAGTCAGTTTTAAAAATTATTCATGGACGTGTGGAGTCAGTCTTACGGCTGACTCCTTTTTATTTATACACTCATCTGGAGTTCTTGGCCTTCCCGGATCACAGTCCGGCATTGAAATATTTGGGTCATTACGGGCAATTTTTAATAAATAATAACATTCTTCTCGATACATATGATCGGGCATTAAAGGCCCTAACCGTCCCGATATTCGCTGCAAATTCAAAGCGGTCTTGATTTCTTCCAGAAAAACCATAAACTCTTTCATTTGTCCGGCAATAGCAACATTATAAGATGCCAGCAAGGGCGCAGCTGCCGGGGGGGTGCTGCGAAAATAGCCGGTTAACTCGACAACCTTGATATAATCCTGATCAAATATATCTTGAAATTTCCGGCTTGTTTCGATCAAACTATTCTCCACTTTATCAAGATCGCTCGTGATTAGGCCAGCATGAGCCGCGGCGTCCAAGACCCATAACAAATGATGGCCCAAAATATTCTCCTCATTTTGACGGCCCGACTCAATATCGCTCAGAACTCTTAAAAAATCTTCTAATTCATTGAGCATATGATTATAAAAAATAGGCGAAAGCGAAGTTAACGGCTTATTTTTCAAGCTATCGGCCAACAATTCCCTTTTAAAATCTCGAAAGCTCAAAGTCGTTTGCAAGATCTCCGTTCCGCACGTTTTCATGAATAATTCATTACGATCATTGAATTCACGGGCTCTATCCAAAATTCTATCAAAGAGCTCTATAAAATTACCAGCTATCATCGACAAATTGGTTTGATTCGGATGAAGTGAATTTTGAATAAACCGTGCATGATCACCCAAGATCTGTAACCAGAAAAGAAGCTCACATCCTTCATATGGATCTTTAGAAGACAAAAATAAAACCCCCTTTCGGGGGTATCCTATGCTCAAACTAGAATTGATAGTACTGAAATAAAAAGTGCGGTTTTGATAAGCAACCTTTTTTAACCCATTGCTTCTTCATCTTCAAGCAGCATTCGTAGTAAGTTGGGGTATTTTCTGGCAATTTTACGGCCGAAAAAAGAGGGCTGTAAGCGGGTTTTTCTGATACCATGAAGATGTTGATCATCCTTGCAATAATAATACCAACAACTAACCAACTGATAAAATTGCTGATAATTTCGATCCTTTAAAGTAAGATTACGGGGAAAACCGTATGAATAAAGAATATCCATGAAACGGACCTCCGCCAGCTGATCGGTGGCTTCGGAAACCTTCTCCCGCACTACTTGATAACCTTTTGAAGAGAGATAGTCCTGAAACGGGTCGAAGATCTCTCCCCGGCAAAGCCGAACCGGTTCATCCTTTGAGATAGCCAATTCCTGAAATGCCGCTTTTAAAATTTTTGATGCATACTTAATTCTCTCTTCCACATGAGGGGGGATATTCAAATACCATGCCTTCCCGGTTTCCAATTTGTGAATAACTAGGACTTCCGGACCAACAAAACACCCTCCGCCAGCATCATCGATCTCAATCATTGGCCTCTTCCTTTATTTTAAGTATAGGTTAATAATACACCTATAGCAACGGGAGTTCAAGGGAGGGAAATAATTGTCTATTTAAAAACGGTAAGCTTCTCCACTGGTAACGCCATGCTCTCGATAAGCCATTTTCATTGTGGAGCCACTCACTCCAGAAATATTACCGCAATACCCAGCAGTCGATACTGATGGATCATCCGCGCAGTTAATGAGCTATTCCCAACAGCCCTAAAATAATCGCCACCCACATATATTTCTTGGTTGTATCCAATTCGGCCCTCAGTCTCTCCATATCGGCTTTCATTTTCATATTTTCATCCTGTAAACTTTGAATATTGGAGAGCATCTGTTGTGCCTCCTTTTGAAGTTGCAGTTGTTCATCGGTAAGGCGCGTGATGTCGTCTTCCATCACTGTCTGCTCCTTATCCAGGCTATCCAGCTTTTTCATATATATATTGTTTTTGGAATTTACACCGACAAACTCATCCCGAAATTCATTGGTCAAACTCTTAATCAGGGCCATATCATCCTTATTCGTTCCCACCTGCCCGCTAGCAATTTCATTGAGAATCTTGGACACCACAACCGCCAGGGTATAGCGATCAACCGGTTTATCGCCTTGAAATGTTTGATCTTGATATAATTGCAAGTAACCCTTGTCAATTAGTAATTTGACTGCCTTATAGGCCCAGTGGGAAGGCGGAACGTCACTGGGATTCGTGTCTGCTGCTATAGACGGCGCCGCGATGGTAAAGAGCAAAGCCAATAAAACCAGCAATATCACTGCAATATGGAGTCGATTCAACATCATTTGGATTCCTCCTCAATCTTATATTGAAATGGGGTAAAGTCGCAATGAAGCTCATTGCCATTGGGGTTGAATACTTTTAAAGCGTCCAAATCCACCTTACCAGTTCCGGTCCCGATGACAATAAAGTTAAGCCGGAACATCGTAACTTCATCTCTACCCAATGGTTTCGTCCTTGTTCCGCCGATATCGGCTACCCGGCCTATTTCATTATCTATCACTCCACTGTGCCACTGGGCAAGTTCGTTATCCTGTACCAAAAAGGTGCCCCGTGAAATATAGACCAATTTTAACTGCTTAGGATCAAATATAACATTCGTACTAAAAACCCCGGGATCTTGCAAGTTATAGGCATATAAACTTAATTCTACAACATGCCCCGTTATCCACTTTTCAGGGCCCACAAAACC
The DNA here is from genome assembly GCA_003501335.1 of Bacillota bacterium. GTDB lineage: Bacteria > Bacillota > UBA4882 > UBA8346 > UBA8346 > UBA8346. The sequence goes on along the minus strand of DNPQ01000448.1, from coordinate 2,313 downwards.
CAGTTTTGCAGTCAACATCGGTACCTCTAGCTGAGCATCTACAGTTACCGGTTTGATATTGGTTCCCGTAATCACAACTTTCAAGGCACCGGTTTTGGATTCGCCCGTAGGCGCAAGCCACCAACTCACAGTGGTCTCGGCCCCACCGTCTAAAGTCAGTAAATATTTATCACTGCATTCCCCTGTCGCTAAAGCAACGCCGGTTTCGCTAACCAAAGTAGCTTTTAGATCATAAACAGCCGATTCGCCGATATTCTTAATGTTAGTGGTAATCATCGCCGGATAAGGGTCCCATTGATTGGAAACTATTTTAAGCTTAGGAAGAGTCATTGTTGCCTTTAGTTCCGGGGGGCCAATGATTTTAATCTTCCGGGTTACCCCATTCGACTCTAAATGATTTCCGCTAACCTGAATTTGAAAACTAGTATCGCCCCGATAGTCTCCTGTCGGTTCAATCTCCCAGGAAAACTGCTTGGTTACCCCGGGAACCAATTCGGGAATGATAATTGTTGTTTTTCCCGATGAACATCGAAGTCCCTGCGGCAGATCAAGGCTGATTTTTACATTATCGGCCTTCACCTCTCCATGATGTTCAAGATACATCATGATGGTATACTTCCGGGTTTCATTAATACTGTATTGAACCTCGGCCGGGGCGGAAATACCTAAAAATGTTTTACCGGGCGCGAAAGTAATACCGCCTAAGCCATAATAAATGACGACTGAGATCTGCCCCCCAGGATTCAATGTCCGGGGCTCCCAATACATAGCCACTGCGCTATCCAATTCATCTTCCCCAAACCTGGTAAAATCGGCATTGGGATCAACCTGAAAATTCCAGGGATTATCGGCAGCCTTGCCCCAATTGGTAAATATAAGCCGATCGGGAGGAGTAACATCGCCGCCTTTTAATGTTCCTTGGGCAATCACGGCCGGTTTGGTCAACGAATCGAACGCCTGCCAAAAATCCGGCATATCATTGCCGTTACAAACATAATCAGTCGTTACAGCCTTGTTGCCAATACGAAAAGCTGCACCGTCATTATCCCCTAACATTGTATCAAGCAGAGTCCGTAAGCCGACTTCCGCTGAATCTTTGCCTGTATTGACAATTATGTATTTGATACGGGCCGTATCAAAGGCGCCGGTGCTCGGACTCCTGGCAATGTCCAGCGATTGTTGAACTTTAACCGCGCCATATGTACATTCCATGATTAAGCTATTATCTACGGTTTTCGGCGCCTGGGTAATTTGGCCATCGGGTAAGCCATAACCGGAACGCTTTTTGGTAGCTTTTCCGAAAACATAGTCCGTCCCGTTAATCCGCAAAGTCGTAAAGGAAGTCCAAGGTTTAGGATGTCCATATATCAACGCTTTACCGTCATCATCACTGCGACTGGGATCCCCGCCCGTTACATCGACTGCGAAACGGCCGGTATCTTCAACGCTGTTATTAAGATAAACTTTGATATATTTATTCTCCAGAGATAATAAGTCTCCACTTGCCCCTATTGCTACTGACGACCAAAAGATAAAACCAACTATCGCTATTCCTAAAGTAACTTTAAATCTCATCTTAGCCTCCTTCAGGAATTTATCGAAACCATGAAACATAAAGTTCGTTTTCCTAGTTTCCAAACTTCATAGAAACCCCAGTATCGATATTAAAAGAAAAAACCAGATCAATGTGATAACTTTGAGTTGTCGGTTTAAATTTCCAGGTGCGTTTAATTGCATAAATTGCCGCATTATCAAGCCGCAAGTCACCAGATAACTGCCGTGGCTCAATATTTCCCAGACTACCATCGGCATTCACCAAGATCCGCAAGGCCACATTTCCTTCTTTTCCTTCATTCATTGCATTTTTGGGATAAGAAGGCAAAGGTCCAAGCACCGTAACCATCCCTTCTCCGAAACCAAGACCAAATGGTTGCCCCGATCCCGGCTTACCATTGCCAGCGGCTTCACCGTTTCCGGTATTCCCTGATCCATTGGCGCTAGGCCCCTTAGTGGGGATATCAATGGGTCTGTTTCCTTCTTTTTTCCCGATCAGAAGGGCATCCGTAGACGGCATTTTTGGTACGATCTTCGGCTTTAAGTTGGCCGTTTCTTTATCCTTGTCATTCTTTTCAGGCTCTTTGACGGTTGGAGCATTTTCTGCTTTTTCAGGTGAAGCGCCCGTCATTCCGATCATACCATCCGGAGAACCTTTTGCAATCTCCACCATCCCTACAGGAAAAGTTTCCAGATGGGATGATTTTGAAGCCAGATAACCCGACACAAACAACAATACCAAAAGAAGATGAAAGACTA
>DNPQ01000561.1 GCA_003501335.1 Bacillota bacterium | reverse complement strand
ATTAACCATAAGTGGCTTATTTAAAATATCTCTCCAGCAATCCCTTAAATGCCGCACCATGTCTTGCCTCATCTTTACACATTTCATGGACTGTATCGTGGATGGCATCATAATTGAGTTGTTTGGCCTTGGTGGCGATATCCTTTTTGCCCTGGCAAGCGCCAAATTCGGCTTCAACCCGGAGTTGCAGGTTTTTCTTGGTATCCGGGAAAACCACTTCACCAAGCATTTCGGCAAATTTAGCGGCGTGTTCGGCTTCTTCAAAAGCAATTCGTTTGTAAGCTTCGGCAACCTCCGGGTATCCCTCACGGTCGGCTTGCCGGCTCATGGCAAGATACATTCCAACTTCGGTGCACTCACCCATGAAATTGGCTTTTAAACCTTCATGCACTTCCTTATCCACACCTTGGGCAACCCCAATCTTATGTTCGTCGGCCCATTGCATTCCGGTATCGGACTTTTCAGAAAACTTCTCCCGCGGAGCTCCACATTGGGGACACTTTTCCGGTGGCTCATTACCATAATGGACATAACCGCATACTGCACAGACATATTTTTTCATCAATAACACTCCTTTAATACTAGAATCATTTAACTAAGATAAATATTAATACAGTTAATAGATTTTGTCAAGATAGTTTCCTGATATTTTATGTTGATCTTGATTCAAAGTATTTCCAAATTGCAAGGATTCTATAACAACGGGAGTGATTTTCTAAAAAATAATGATTGGTTGCAATATTGAATTGGAAAGAGATAAGCTGGAATTGTTTGTTGCAATGAATTAAAAACATTTTATGTTCGTTTGATCCTTTTTGCCAATGGAAAAATTATTGCTGCGATGGAAAGCATTTTTTATCAAGGGGAAAAATTGCTTTTGTCAACGAAAGGATGCTTTTGGTGACAGAAGCAATCATTTTGATGGCAGAAATAATTTTTTCTAGAGCCGGATCAATTGTTCGGGGGGCAGTAAAAATTATTTTTGGAATTCACCTGACCGATCCGGAGCCTAAAAAAATTTATTTTGGTGATCGGATCGACGGAGTGGGCGGGAAAATCATTATTTTTGAAGGAGGACTTCAAACGAAATCGACACATTTTTATTGGAAAAATGTGCTATGGTAATAATGTGTGGAGTTGTTTTTGGGACTATATTAAAAGAGAGAGTGGGGCTGCCCTTTTTATTTTGTGCAGCCCCATTTTATTGCATGAGCATGAAAACAATCGACTTGATTTGCCACTAATTTATTTACAGGGTTTTTAAAAATTTCGTCGAATACACGGACTAAGAATTATGGGCGTAGGAGGCATGATGAATGCGACGACATATATTGAAACTAACATTAGCCTTTATCATAATATTGGTTGGTTCTACCATGGTAGTAGATGCTATAAAATTGAGTAACGAACCGGTAGGGGATCTTCATGCCAAGCGTGGAGGTCAATTAAATCTCTGTGCTTTTGATTTTCCTAAATCTTTTAATGCGATGGTTGATGGTACACTTTATTCCCACGAAGTCTTTGATTTAGTGTATGATACTCTGATGACTGTAAATGACAATACATTGGGATACGAACCCTTGATTGCCAAATCCCTGGAGACTTCGGCCGATAAAAAAGAATTTACGGTAAAAATTGATCCCAGGGCCAAATGGGCCGATGGAAAACCAATTACAGCGGATGATATTTTGTTTACTTTTGATACGATTATGAATCCCAAGAATATGACTTCAATTGAACGAATGTTCTATAGCCGATTCAATCGCCCGAAGAAAATTGATCAATACACTGTAAAATTCATTGCAAAAACAGTCCATTACAATAATTTGATTGCCATCGCCGGTTTTACTGTTCTTCCCAAGCATCTTTTTGAAGGCAAAGACTTTAATAAAAGTTTTAGTATGAGTCTTCCGCCGGGAAGCGGTCCTTACACTTTGAGTGAAGTCAAAGAAGGTCGCTATTATGTACTTACGCGCCGCAAAAATTATTGGGCCGATCAATTACCTTATCACCTTGGCATGTACAATTTTGAACGGATCAAATATAAAGTCATTCGGGATGATAATGTAGCTTTTGAAGCTTTTAAACGGGGAGATTTTGATATCTTTGATAGTATTGATGGCAAACGCTGGGCCACGGAAGCAAATTCTGAACATTTTCAAAAGAATTGGATTGTAAAACAAAAGATCCATAATTACGCGCCTTATGGCTTTTTTGGATTAGCGATTAATATGAGAAAACCGATGTTTCAAGATTTAAGAGTCCGTCAGGCGCTTGCCTATTTATTGGATAGAAAAACTATCATTGCTAAGCTGGAGTATAATGAATATAAGCCACTAACTTCTTATTGGCCATACCTATACGGTAACCAAGCAGCAAATTTTCCGATGAATTATGATCCAGTTAAGGCAAAACAACTTCTGAAAGAAGCTGGATATAACCGGTTAGATAGTGATGGTTATTTGATAAACCAAAAAGGGGAACGATTGGAATTCACTATTTATTATGCGAAGGATACGGACGAAAAGCGTTATACGCTTTATGCTGATACTTGTAAACAAGCTGGTGTTAAGGTAAATTTAGAATTATTATCCTGGGCGACTTTGACGAAAAAAACGGATGAATATAAATTTGATATGGTATCGATTGGATGGACCGCGAGTCTATTTGGTGAACCGGAGCAGTTGTGGCATTCTAAACATGCGAATGAGGTTGGAGGAAGTAATTTAACAGGTTATAAAAATCCGGAAGTGGATCGGTTGATTGATTCAATGCCGCCGATTTATGATGCGGCTGAGCGCAATCAGATTATTAAAAAAATCGATGCCCTTATTTACCGGGATGTGCCTTATGTTCTTACCTGGACCGACGATAGTTCCCGTATTTTTTACAAAAATATTTTTGGTATGCCTAAAACAGTATTTCCTAAGTATTCTACGGGTGCCATCAGTTACTGGTGGTATGACCCGGTAAAAATAAAGCGTTACCAGGAAGCAGTCAAAAAGAAGAAAGCTTTACCGGCTGAATCGGTTGAAATATATTACGATAAACTTGCCAAGTAACGGAGAAGCTAAATGAGAGCTTATTTTATCAAGCGATTGCTGTTAATCATACCGACATTATTAGGAATCACGATTGCCTGCTTTTTCATTATGCAAATGGTTCCGGGTGGTCCGGTTGAACAGGCTATTCAGAGAATGAAGCAGGCGGCTCATAGCGGACAAGCAGCAGGACTAAACATTGGAAATTCTAATTCCAATATGACCCAGGATGAGATTGAGAATATCAAAAAATATTACGGGTTTGACAAGCCGGTTTTGGTGCGCTATTTTAATTGGCTCGGGAAATTGGTCCGGCTTGATTTTGGCACATCTTATGCATATGAAGAACCGGTTTTGCATGTTATTGTCAGCCGTTTCCCGGTCTCGCTTACTTTCGGATTGGTCGGAATGTTTTTCACCTACTTGATTTGCATCCCCTTGGGTATCAAGAAAGCTTTGCAACATGACCAGCCTTTTGATCATTGGAGTAGCGTCTTGATTTTTTTGGGTTATTCTATTCCTTCTTTTGTGCTGGCTGTTGTTTTAATCGTTCTTTTCGGTGGCGGCAGCTTCTGGAACCTTTTCCCGATCAGCGGGATCGTTTCAGATAACTTTGAAGACTTATCGTTCTTTGCCAAAATATTTGACTATATCCACCATATGTTCTTACCGATTTTGTGTTACACTGTCGGCGGTTTTGCTACTTTGACATTGCTGATGAAAAATTCCCTAATGGAACAGTTGAATCAGGATTATATCAGGACGGCTCTTGCCAAGGGCCTTACCTATAAACAGGCGGTTTTCCGCCATGGCTTGCGGAATGCCCTGATACCGATTGCCACCAATATTGGCATGATTATCGGAGTGATTTTGTCCGGATCGATGCTGATTGAAACCATTTTCACCATTGATGGTATGGGATTGCTCGGCTATGAGTCGATTGTCAATCGTGATTACCCTGTGGCGCTGGGATTGATCGTTATTTCAAGTTTATTGGTTTTACTTGGGCGGATTATTTCCGACTTTTGTTTGATCATGGTCGATCCGCGAATAAAATTTCAGTAGTCATCCATTCCGGCTCGCCGCGGCTTGCTTTGCAAAGCAAGCCGCGGCGAACTGAAGAATCTGTGCTAAAAGTATTTTCCTAAGTAGGTGGTCTAAGCTTGCGACTTTCTCCCATTACCTTGCGGCGTTTTGAAAAATTTAAACGGATGAAACGGGCTTATTTTTCATTTTGGATTTTACTAATCCTTTATATCTTATCCCTGTTTTCCAATTTTTTAGCCAATGATCAGCCCCTCATCGTTCGTTATCACGGAAAGCTATTTTTTCCGGTGGCGCATTTTTATGCGGGCAACAATTTTGGCCTGGGGGCGACCGATGTCCCCAATTATAAAGAGCTGCAAAAAAGCAAAGATTTTCATAAGGATAAGGGAGATGTAATCCTTTTTCCACCAATTCCTTACGGTCCCAACGAGGCTTTACTGGAATTACCCGGCAATCCTCCGACACCACCAACCCTAGAAAATTGGCTGGGCACCGATGATCGGGGCCGTGACATTTTAACCCGTTTATTATACGGCTATCGGATCAGTTTCAGTTTTGCCCTGTTAATTACAACGGTTAGTATGGTTTTTGGAGTCATCATGGGCGCTTTGCAGGGCTATATCGGCGGTTTTTTTGATTTAACCATGCAAAGGCTGATTGAGATTATCTCGGCCTTGCCTTTTTTATATATCGTGATTATCATCGGCAGTTCACTGGGAACCAGCTTTGTAACGTTATTAATTATTTTTGCGCTCTTTGACTGGATCGGGATCTCTTTCTTTATCCGTTCCGAATTTTTAAAATTACGGGAGACCCAGTTTGTAGAGGCTGCCAGAGCCTTAGGAGTTAAGAATTGGAAAATTATGTTCCGTCATATTCTTCCCAATGCCCTGACTCCTATTATAACCTTCTTGCCGTTTGATTTGATAGGAGCGATCTTCTCATTATCGGCTCTGGATTATTTGGGGTTTGGTTTACCGGCCCCGACGCCCAGTTGGGGAGAACTGATGCATCAAGGAATGGGTAATCTTTCTTCTTACTGGCTTTCTCTCTATCCGGCTCTGGCATTATTTATCGTTTTATTATTGATTGCTTTCGTTGGTGAAGGAATCCGCGATGCCTTTGACCCCAGAGAATATAGTAAGATGGAATAAGGGAAAAAACAGTTCCGGGTTATTTCTTTATTGGTCTATCAGTATTTGTTAATCGTGATTTTTTGTTACGCTTATTGATTTAAAAATTTTGGCGGTGTGTTGACAGAAATAGGCATGGGGGTTAAGAAAAAGGTATGGGGCAGCCGATCTTGGAAGTGAAAAATTTAAATATTCGTTTTGCGACCCGTGCGGGTTTAATTAAAGCCGTAGATGGAGTTTCTTTTAGTCTCAATCAGGGAGAAACATTGGGACTGGTTGGAGAGTCCGGTTGCGGCAAATCTGTGACGGCATTATCCCTTCTGAAATTAATTCCTTCACCGCCGGGCCAAATTGAGGCCGAGCAAATCCTTTGGAAAAATAGCGATTTAAAAAATATGCCGCTACCGGATTTGATTCGCTTGCGGGGCCGGGAAATCAGCATTATTTTTCAAGAACCTTTAACCAGTTTTAATCCGGTTCAAAA
>DNPQ01000122.1 GCA_003501335.1 Bacillota bacterium | reverse complement strand
GCTCTTAAAGTGGCGGCTACTTGTAACAATTCTTCCGGCGCTAAAACGCCATTGATCGAGGCTTTTTTAAGTTGGGGCCTGATGTCGAAGATCCCCCCCAGTGGCGGGCGTTCAGCCTGAATCAAAATTTGCGCCGCTTCCGAAGTGACTTGAAGACCTTCCTCAATCCGGACCGGATCCGTAAAGGGCAAGAGCTCACGAACGAGTTCCTTTCCAATCATGGATGTGGCATAGGATTCCAATTTATCGATGATTTTGGTATATTCTAAAACTCGTAATGTCCGTTCCAGCAAAATAATCCTTCCTTCTCGTCCAATCCTATTTCTTGCCGATTCTTTTTTTATCTATACTCCTCTATTGTAACATAAAAACGGCTCAACAAGTTGAACCACCTATCGGCATCGATACCGGTTCCAAAAAAAGCTTGATTCTGCATCAATATTTTCGAAACTCAATAAAAAAACAGACGTCATTGAAAGGCTCAATGACGTCCACTGATTTTAAATCTCTTATTTACCCGGCCGAAGCGATCGACATTTTCGGTATCAAGGCCTCCCGCCAAACTTCATCCATAGACTCCACCATAATAATCGTTACCTTGCGGGCCACATTATCCGGAAGTTCTTCCAAATCTTTTTCATTTTCTTTGGGGATGATAATTCTCTTGATACCGCTGCGGTGAGCCGCCAGTATTTTCTCTTTAAGCCCGCCGATTGGCAGAACCCGGCCCCGAAGCGTAATTTCACCGGTCATAGCCACATCTTTCCGAATCGGCTGGCCCGTTAAAGCGGAAGCAATTGCCGTCGCCATCGTTATTCCGGCTGAAGGACCGTCTTTGGGTATCGCCCCTTCCGGAATATGAATATGAATATCAAAATGTTCGTTAAAATCTTCTTCAATTCCCAGCTCTTTGGCACGGGAACGAATATAGCTGTAAGCGGCTTGGGCCGATTCCCGCATGACTTCGCCTAACTTGCCGGTAAGAATCAATTGTCCCTTGCCTCTAACTAATGTTACTTCAATGGATAAAATCTCGCCCCCGACTTCAGTCCAGGCTAAACCAGTGGCCAGCCCGACTTGATCAGTTTCCTCGGCCAAATTATGACGGTATTTGGGAGCTCCGAGAAATTTTTGGAGCGTATTTTTATTGATACGAACCGGTCTTTTAGAAGTTTGAACAATCTCACGGGCCGCTTTCCGACAAACAGCAGCCAATTGCCGTTCCAAACTCCGGACTCCCGATTCCCGGGTATAACTGGTGACAATTTGCTGCAACATGGTATCCGGAATAATTAAATCTTGATCTCCCATCCCATGTTCCTTAGCCTGTTTCGGCAATAAGTGCCTTTTAGCAATCTCCAGTTTTTCTTCTTCCGTATAACCGGCAATACTGATGATTTCCATACGGTCTAGGAGCGGCCGGGGAATATTATGATAAGTATTGGCGGTTGTAATAAAGAGCACTTTTGAAAGATCAAAAGCAACTTCTAAATAATGGTCCCCAAATGCGCAATTTTGCTCCGGATCTAAGACTTCCAGTAAAGCGGAAGAAGGGTCTCCCCGAAAATCGGTACTCATCTTGTCGATCTCATCCAATAAAATAACTGGATTTTTTGAACCGGCCTGTTTCATGATTTGAATGATTTTTCCAGGCATAGCCCCGACATAGGTGCGGCGATGACCTCTGATTTCCGCTTCATCCCGGACTCCACCCAAGGAGAACCGTACAAACTTCCGGTTCAACGCCCTGGCAACCGATTTAGCCAGAGAAGTTTTACCGACACCAGGCGGTCCGATTAAGCAAAGAATCGGTCCTTTGAGTTTTTTTGTCAATTGACAGACAGCCAAATACTCCAGGATCCTTTCTTTCACTTTCTCAAGCCCGTAATGATCTTCATTCAGGATCTTTTCCGCCGAGTTTACATCCAAACAATCCTCCGTCACAATGTCCCACGGCAATGCCAAAAGCCAGTCGATATAGTTGCGGACGACTACAGCTTCCGCGGACAAGGGAGGCATTTTGGATAAACGATCAATTTCCTTTAAGGTTTTCTCCTCGGCCTCCTGCGGCAAGGTTATCTTGGCAAGTTTGGAACGGAGTTCCTCGACTTCGGCGGTCCGTTCATCGGCATCACCCAGTTCCTTCTGAATGGCCTTCATCTGTTCCCGCAGATAATATTCTTTCTGGGTTTTCTCCATTTGCTTGCGGACCCGCAGATGAATTTTACGTTCCATCTCCAAAATATCGATTTCTTTCACCAGAAAAGAACAAAGGGTTTCCAGCCTGGTCCTGGCCGATACTGCTTCCAATATTTGCTGTTTTTCTTCGACTTTTAAGCTTAAGTGAGAAGCGATAATATCGGCAAGCCTTCCGGGATCCTCAATATTATTGACGGATACCATAACTTCCGGTGGAACCTTTTTGCTCATCTTGATAAATTGCTCAAACTGATAAAGAGTCGACCGCATCAAAGCTTCCGTTTCAACATTCTTTTCCTCAATTTCGATAACCTCGGCAAGCTGGACCACATAATAGGGATCGGCCTGAATATACTGAGCGATGCGTACTCGACGCAGACCTTCAACCAATACACGAATCGTACCGTCCGGTAGTTTTAACAACTGCTTAATCTCGGCCATTGTTCCCATATCATAAATTTCATCCTGATTGGGATCATTGACCTTCGCCTGGCGTTGAGCGGCCAGAACGATCAAACGATCATGAATCATAGCCTCTTCAAGAGCACTGATTGATTTGTCTCTACCTACATCCAGCGGAACAACCATAAACGGAAAAACGATCATTCCACGTAATGGCAGTAAAGGAAGTGACTCTTTAAAAGGGGCGGCCTCTGTTTCTCCCAACTTTGACACTGGCTACCACCTCCTGGATTAGAATTGCGGTTTCTTCTGTAAACAGTTAGTTTATTCTTGATAAGCTTGTAAGTTCCTTTCTGTAATTTATGGAGAAAAAGCCAATTAACTTAGGATCGTTTCTTAGGGTCATTCCTTGGGATTATTCCTTCATGTCGAAGGTCAATTGTTCTTGAAGCTGTTCCCATTGTTCATAAAGCCCGCTTAACTTTATTTCAATTTCTGTTAGTTCCTGCCCATATTCCATACTCTTTTTATAATCGGTTTGAACTTCAAAATCATTTAATAATAATAATAACTCCTTTTTTCGCTGTTCCATATTTTCAATATCGGTTTCAACTTGTTCTAAATTCCGTTGCTTCCGTTTCAAATCCCGTTGGGTTTCTTTATTTTGTTCCCGCTTTGCGCTTGCCGCGCTCTTTGGCTTTGACGCCTCAGCCGGACCCGCTTCACTAGCTTTTTGCTTAAATTCCACGTAATCTTCGTAAGTCTGAAAGGATTGTAAACTTTTGTCGACCAAAGCGAGATAGCGATCAACGACCGCATGTAGAAACGAACGGTCATGGGATACGATTAGCATTGTACCGCTATAGGACGCCAAAGCATCTTCCATCACTTCAATAGAATCTAGATCAAGATGATTGGTGGGCTCGTCCAAAATCAAAAAATTAGCCTTTGAAAGCATGAGTTTAATTAATCCTAACCGGCGCCGTTCGCCCCCGCTCAAATCACTCATTGATTTAAAAACATCATCCCCGCTAAATAAAAAACGCCCTAAAATCGTTCTTGCTTCTGTATTATCAAGATCCGTGGCTTCCATAATCTGACTAAAGGGAGTTCCTGTAAGATCTTCACCGGTGGTTAACTGGGAAAAAAAGCTGGGATAAACCTCATAACCCATTCTGACCCGGCCCTGATCCGGCGCTTCCAGGTCTTGAATGATCCGTAACAAAGTCGTCTTACCGGCCCCATTGGGCCCGATAAAGCCGACTTTTTCACCGGCTTCAATGGTTAAATTGACCCCGCTAAAAAGGAATTTGCCGTTATAGCTTTTACTGATATTTTC
>DNPQ01000482.1 GCA_003501335.1 Bacillota bacterium | reverse complement strand
GGCCTCATCGGCGGTTGTTATGCAACAGGTATGTCTGCCGGTGAAATCGAAACCTTTTTGAAAAGTATCAACTGGAATCAATTGTTTGATACGGTACCTCCTTTGAAAAATGTTGATTTCCGGCGCCAGGAAGACCAGCGGGATTACTCTGCCGAGGTTGAGATCGGATGGAAAAATCAGGGTGTCAAATTGCCGCAAGGATTAACCGGATACCGGATTAGTTTGTTATTGAGCAGAATAGCGCTTCCCTATTCTTCCATTCAAAGTTTTGACGAGTTACCAATACCTTTTCGGTGTGTGGCTGCAGATATTATTCACAATGAACCTTGGGTCATGGCTGATGGATCCCTGGCAGAGGCCATGCGGGCGACGATGGCCGTCCCCGGAGTATTTACACCGGTGGAACGGGATGGACGCTTATTAATCGACGGTGGTATTTTTGACAACGTCCCGACCGACGTCGCCAAGAAGATGGGAGCCGATGTTATTATTGCGGTCCATTTAAATGCTGATAAGGGGAAACCACGGGATTCCAAAAATAGTATCGTCCTATTTGACACCATCAATGCAATTTTAGAGGGGAACAGCCAGCCTTCCCTGGGCCTGGCCGATGTGGTCCTGGAACCCCAACGGGGTAATCTTTCGATGATCAGTTGGAATTCGATTGATCAGTTTATTACTTACGGTTATCAAGTCGCTGCCGAGCAAGCCAGCCAATTGAAAAAATATTCACTCAGTGAAGCCGATTGGCAACAATATCTGAAGCAACGCAATGAGCGGAAAAAAAGTATCCATTCATCAGTCCCTGAACAAATTATGGTTTTGGGCGCTTCTCCTCAAAATGAAACCGCCATCAAGAGCCGCTTGCAAACTCATTTGGGAAAACCCCTTGATCCGGTCCGACTGGAAGCAGACTTAACGGATATTTTGGGGAGTTCCTTCTATGAGAGTTTACGATATGAATATCAGATCCGGGACGGCATTCCTACTTTGGTAATCAAAGTGGTTGAGAAATCCTACGGCCCACCTTTCATGGATTTTGCCATCAATATGGGAATCGGGGGTGAGCAGACCCAAATCAATCCCCGGGTCCGGTTGACCGCCTTCAATACCAGCGGGCTTGGTTCGGAATGGCGCACCGATATCGGAGTCGGCACTGAACTTTATTTTTTTTCGGAGCTCTATAACCCGATCTTCGCCAGTAACTTTTTCGTGGCGCCTTTTGTAAAATTCAATCAATCGACTCTCGGCATGTTTGATAATGGGTACCAAATCAATAGTTACAAGAATGATAATTCCGAAGCGGGTTTGGATCTGGGTTACAGTTTTGAAAAAAGCGCTGAACTAAGGGCCGGTTATATATTAGGCAATCAGACTCTGCGACAGGAGTCCGGTGAGGAGAAACCGTGGGATTTGAATGGAGGTATCCGGCGGGCTCATCTAAAGTGGAACTTTAATAATACGGACGAAATGATATTTGCCAAAAAGGGCTTTGAGTGGAAACTGGAGGCAAATTGGTATGATCTTGCTCCCGGAAGTCCTGAACCTTTTGGTCAAGTTGAAACGCAGCTTATCAAATGTTTCCCGGTCGGCGCCAAAGATCGGATCTTTACCATGGTCGCCGCCGGAGATTCTTTCCAAGGAACCCCTCCGTGGGCACAGCAATTCCGTCTGGGGGGACCCTTTCGGTTAGGCTGTTACAATATCAATGAATTATCCGGAAATAACTATTTACTGGAAAATATCGGCTACCTTAAATCTTTGGGAGCCTTCCCCATGAGCAGCAGGGATATTTATCTGGGTATTTGGTATGAAAACGGCGGCGTCTTTGAAAACTGGTCTCAGCAAGAGTTAAAACATGATATTGCAGTGGGCCTCGTGAGCACCACTATCTTTGGACAAGTTTATCTCGGTATCAGTTACGGTGAAGAAGGTAACCAGTCCGTCAATTTTATTTTGGGGCATATTTTTTAGTTTGCTATTATTGCTAGCACAGTGAATCTGGCTTTTTTACCTTGGCAGCTATTAAGAAGCAAGCGGAGGTTATTTCTTCGGCTGACCGGGATGACGAATCCAGAGACGGCTGTTTTATTCTTCAAACTTTGAAGTATAGGACCATAATAATAGGAAAGCTATTAAGAACATGAACATTCTCCTTTACCGGTAATGAACTTTGATCAAAAATTCGCCTTCACGGGTGGAGATTACTGTTGGTAAAGGAGTCCTGATAGCAATTTCCTGTTGATTTACGGTAAACTAACTTATTTTCTCTATAGCTTCTTTCTGGAATGAATTACTAAAATACGTTGGCAAATAGTATTAAATTGTTTATAATAGTAACTAAATGTAAGATCGATGTAAGCAAGATCCATTAATTTCTACTAAAAAACAAGGCGATAGGGTCAATTGAAGGAGGAAAACTGATCAATGGAGATTGAGAAAACGAATGAAGCGGGTCCGAAGATAGCGGGGAATAGCGATGCCAACAAGCCGAATCCGGTGATATCCAACTTTATTCAAGAAGCGGTGGCAGAAGATTTAAAAACCGGAATACACGGCAAACGGGTACACACTCGTTTTCCGCCCGAACCCAACGGATATTTGCATATTGGGCATGCCAAGGCTTTATGCATTGATTTTGGAATCGCCCTTACATTCGGGGGCCAGTGCAATCTCCGTTTTGATGATACCAATCCGGTGAAAGAAGATAC
>DNPQ01000139.1 GCA_003501335.1 Bacillota bacterium | reverse complement strand
CTTTTTGCATATGATCTTTTGGACATTATTTCCGGAAGTAACAAGGAATTGAGGCCCGTCTTGAAAGGAGCGATCTTGGTTTGTTAACGAAAACCTCGGAGTTGAGGGAGAGAGAAGTCGTAAATGTCCTTGACGGCAGGAGGTTGGGCCTAGCCAGTGACTTAGAGATCGAGGTGGAAACCGGGAAAATTAAAGCAATTGTAGTACCCGGGCCTGGAAAATTTTTGTGGCTCTTTGGCAAGAGCGATGATTTTGTGATACCTTGGGACAAAATTATCAAAATTGGATTGGATGTGATTCTGGTAGAAGCACCTGATTATGTTTCCGAACAACAATCTACCAGTAATTTCTAGTTACAATTCTTGAGACTTTTTGGAAAATTGAATTCTTTATTTCCAAAAGTATTGAGAATATTGCAACTTGAAAGTCAAGAAAGATAAGTATTTCACATGCAAGATCCATTACGGATTTTTTAGACGGCTGCTCATGAGACTAATCTTTGGGCAGCTTTTCAATAAAAAAGGTTTTTCTTTAGGAAGTAAATGTTATAATATGAATGAAATCATTTATTTTGTCAGGGATTTTAGAAGTAAATTGACTGTGCAAGAATTCTTGGGGGTTCATTCACATGGTTTATGATTTTCATACGCATTCGTTTTTGAGCGACGGCGAATTATCACCAGTAGAACTGATTCGCAGAGCAATAGTCCAAGGTTATCGAGTAATCGCAGTGACCGATCATGTAGGACCCGGTAATATGGAGCGGGTTATCAATGAATTAATTACAGAATGTAAGGTAGCCAACAGTTATTGGAAAATTAATGCTATCCCCGGTGTTGAACTGACGCATGTCCCGGCTGGCAGCATTGATGATTTAGCTAAAAAGGCACGGGATTTTGGGGCTAAACTGGTGGTTGTTCATGGAGAAACCTTGGTGGAACCAGTGGAACCGGGTACAAATTTGGCGGCTGTTTCCAGTCAGTGGGTGGATATATTAGCCCATCCCGGATTATTGGGAATTAAAGAGGCAGAACTCGCAGTGAAAAATGGTGTTTTTTTAGAAATTACAGCTCGTGGTGGACATAATGTAGCCAATGGTCATGTCGCTAAAATTGGGAAGAAACTCAATACTAAATTTTTAGTTAACTCTGATACCCATGCCCCTGAAAACTTGTTATCCGACGAATGGGCGCATACAGTTGCCTTGGGAGCCGGTTTTGAACCTGATGAAGTCGAAAAAATATTACTTGAGAATCCATTACAATTGTTGCATAAGATTGAATCAAGAGACGCAGAGCCATGAATGAAGGCCTGCTTTTTTCATTATAAGAATCGGCGTAGTTAGCAAGTAAAGCAAAATGGACTGGTAGAACAGGTCCCTTTTATTTAAGATATATTGACAGACAATTCATTGGAATGCTACAATAAATTAAATATTAAAATATACAAACGACGATGAGTAAGGAAAGTACCATGATTGATACTAATTTATAAAGCTACAATTAGTATTTTATTCCTTTTTAGAGAAAGGGGCCTTATGGCTGAAAACCCCTTAGGAAGAGATCAGGGGAAGTTCCCTTATGAGTTGACTGCTGAAGGTACTGATATATTGTGTCAGTAAATAGGCAAGCCCGGAAGCCTACCGTTAAAAAGGCTATGGTATCGAGAGGGTTTAAATATGCCAACTCCGTACCCAAAAGCGAGTCTTTGTAAAAAGGCTAAGTCGGGTGGTACCGCGGAATAGACCCACATTTCGTCCCAGAAAATGGATGAAATGTGGGTTATTTTATTTTGAGGAGGAAATTCGATGGTAATTGTAACGAGCTGTGGTATTACCGATGAACAATGGACCTACCTTTGTAATAAGCTTACGGAATGGGAGTTTCAAATCCATGTGATTCAGGGAGTTGAAAAAAAGGTCATTGGAGCAGTCGGCGACAAACGGCGTGTCGATTTTCACTTTTTAGAGAATATTCCAGGTGTCGAAAAGGTCATTCCGATTTTAAGCCCTTATAAATTAGCAGCCAAAGAAGTAAAGCCGGAAGGAACTAGTATTCAGATCGGTGATCTCAGGATTGGCGGCGGGTATTTTGGGATTATTGCCGGGCCTTGTGCGGTCGAAAGTGAGAGCCAGTTATTGGAAGTAGCGGATGGCTTAAAAAAATCAGGTGCTAGGGGCCTTCGGGGCGGAGCATTCAAACCCCGAACCTCTCCATATAGTTTTCAAGGGCTTGAAGAAGAAGGGCTTAAGCTGTTAGCCCTAGCTCGGGAAAAATCAGGTTTACCCATTGTAACAGAGCTGATGAACCTGCCGGAATTGGATTTGGTTGCAAAATATGCAGATATCATCCAGATCGGGGCCAGGAATATGCAGAATTTCGGCTTACTTAGAGCTGTAGGAAGGCAATCAAAGCCAGTTTTGTTGAAACGCGGGCTTGCTGCAACAATCGAAGAATGGCTGATGGCTGCCGAATATATAATGGCAGAAGGAAATACCCAAGTAATACTTTGTGAAAGAGGTATTCGAACCTTTGAGACAGCGACTCGAAATACGCTTGATTTAAGTGCAGTACCACTTATTAAAAGTCTCTCTCATTTACCGATTGTTGTTGATCCAAGCCATGGGACCGGAAAAAGGAAGTTAGTGCTGCCGATGGCTAAAGCAGCAACCGCGGCAGGCGCAGACGGTTTGCTAATTGAGGTACATCCTAATCCGGCTAATGCTTGGAGTGATGGTGAGCAGTCATTAAATTTACCGGAATTTCAGGAACTTATTGATGAAGTTGAAAAGCTGGTTTTACTAGAAGGTAAAAAATTTTAGTATCATTTTGAAGACCTTCATCCTACAGTTCCATTAGGTCATTTCGGCTAAAAAAGCTTGTTATTTCCATAGGCCGATGATATAATAATTTTGTAACAAAAGGTTTTGTGAATATCACTTATTTCTATTTGTATTATTTTGATATACCTAAACGGCTTTATCGTTTTAGATATATGAAACCAGCTTTAAGTGAGGGGATAGTAATGGAATTTCAAGACAAAACAATGGTGTGTAGTGAGTGTGGGGCGGAATTTATTTTTACCGCCGGTGAACAAGAGTTTTACGCGACTCGAGGGTTTACGAATGAGCCTCGGCGATGTAAAACGTGTAGGGATGCTCGTAAACAACAGAATAATGCAAATGGTCCACGGGAGTTGTATGAGGTTGTTTGTGCCAACTGCGGAGTAACTACGCAAGTTCCTTTTAAACCCCGGGAAGACAGACCGGTATACTGCCGAGATTGTTTTCAGGCCAGTAAAAAATAATTTGTGATTAACACCTTCCAAAAATGGAAGGTGTTTTGTTTTCAATATGGATGTGATGATTATTCATAGCTTTCAGTTCAAATCGGAAAACCTTTTTTAGCAGAATGTAATTACCGAAAGGAGTTTTTGAAGCAGAGACGAAAATAACCATCATTATGTCGTAACAGCATATATTCTGCAATGGGCTTGCACATCTTAACGTGAGGAGTGGTTACAATCTGGAAGGACATCGGCTTAACAAGTCATAATCGAAATGAATTGATTGACATTTCGTCTCTAATAGCGACGGAAGTAGAGAAAAGTAGCATTGAGGATGGGTTCTGTTTAATATTTGTGCCTCATACGACTGCTGGTATCACGATTAATGAAAACACGGATACCAATGTAATTCATGACATCTTATTGACCTTTGATCGGTTAGTACCGAAAATAGCCGAATATCGGCATCAAGAAGGCAATTCCGATGCCCATGTAAAGGCTTCATTAGTTGGCTTTTCATGTACAATTCCAATTATAAGCGGTCATCTTCATATGGGGACGTGGCAAGGTATTTATTTTTGTGAATTTGATGGCCCCCGCAATCGTAAAATCAAAGTCAATATTTACGGGGAATAACCATTTGCATCCGGACTTTCTAAGACGATGCAGGCTGCGTGAGCAAGCAAGAAGAGTCCAGATTCTGCTTGATTTTTATTCGAGGTTTGGACTAGGCACATTATCCATTGGCATGGCTGCTGGAATAATACCAGTCTGGAAACGGCCTTTTGGGTCGTCTTAATTTGTTAAAAGTTTATCAATATTTTAGCGATGTCTGGGAAAATTATGTTGGATATCCTCCGTCCTTTCTTAGCTTCATCTATATGGTTTCAAATCGGCAATGAAGTAAATTGGGCAGACTATTCGAATCGTTTTGTCAAAATCCAAGGGTAAAAGTATTTCGATAGATATAAAATTTGAGTCAAGAAATATTTACATTTTTTTGGCGATTTACCAGATAAAATTGTAAAGTCTTGCGATATTAAAAAGGATTTTGTATAAAAGATGTGGAATCAAAGCAGGGAGATGCGATATGTGAAAACCAATCTTATCCTCGCTTCGCACTCACCCCGGCGGGCTGATATTTTAAGACAACTGGGGTTGCATTTTACCACGCAGGCCAGTGGGATCGATGAGTCTAAGGTTGACAATTCAATGAATCCGATGGACTTCGTCATGAATTTGGCACTTCGAAAGGCCCAGAAGGTTTCCCGCTTCTTCCATGAAGGGTTAGTTATTGGTGCTGATACAGTTGTTGTGATCGAAGGTAGAATTTTGGGTAAACCGGCATCGAAGGCAGAAGCGATAGCAATGTTATCTGATTTAAGTGGGAAAGAACATTCCGTTTTTACAGGACTCGCTTTATTGGAAGTTTCAAGTGCCCGGAAATTAGTTTCGGTTGTTGAAACCAAAGTTCAGTTTCGTTCGTTAGATAAAATTGAAATTGAAAATTATGTTGCCACTGGAGAACCGTTGGATAAAGCAGGAGCATATGGGATTCAGGGCAAAGGAGCGATTTTGGTAGAAAAAATCGACGGCTGTTATTATAATGTCGTTGGATTACCTGTCGCTAAATTAGTAACTATGCTCAAAGAGTTTGGGGTTTCGATCGGATGAGGTGAAATTCTTGGAGCGTCGACTTACAATTAAAGATTTACCAGTCGAGGAACGCCCTCGTGAACGGTTGATTCAGAATGGAGCCGAACATCTATCCGCTGCCGAATTGTTGGCGATTATTTTGAGAACCGGCTCTGTAAAGTCAACCGCGATCGATTTAGCTGAACAATTATTGGTAAAATATAAGGATTTACGGGGACTCTCTAAAGCATCCTTGATGGAAATAGCGAATCTTTCTGGAATTGGTCAGGCTAAGGCGGTTCAAATCCAAGCTGCCTTTGAACTTGGAAAAAGAATCTTAACCAGTGATCCTTATCAATTACCGACGATTCGAAAACCCGATGATATTTATGAGCTATTGAACGCAAGTTTTCAAGATTTGGATCGTGAACATTTTAAAGTAGTTCATTTAAATACCAAAAATCAGGTACTCAAGGTTGAGACTAGCTCCATTGGAGTTTTGTCATCTTCGCCGGTTCATCCTAGGGAAGTATTTAAAGAAGCTATTCGAATGAGCAGCGCCGGTCTTATTTTTGCCCATAACCATCCTAGCGGAGATCCCAGCCCCAGTCAGGATGATTTGTTATTGACAAACCGGTTGTTCCAAGCCGGAGAATTATTGGGTATCCAGGTCATTGATCATGTGATATTTGGTGATCATCGATTTGTGAGTCTGAAAGAACGCGGACAGCTCGGTTAAGGAATTTACAATTGAATAAATTGATAATATAACAAGGTTTGTTTTGAAATTGAATATTGGATAAGGAAGTCTTTCTTTAAAGAACAATATGAAAAATTTACGTTTACTTCATTTGGTTTGATTTCTTCTATCCACTGGATGCTTAACTTGTTATAAATTCTTTAATGAAAAATGGCTCCGCTACATAAATTACTAACATAATTGAATACAACGTGGAAGGAGTCTGAAATGTTTAAATCAATTTTTGGCCGCTTTGCAAAGGATATGGGGATCGATTTGGGTACTGCCAACACCTTGGTTTATGTTCAAGGCCGAGGGGTGGTATTACAGGAGCCTACTGTAGTCGCAATCGAAAAGGATACTAACAACATTTTTGCAGTCGGTAATGAAGCAAAACAAATGGTAGGGAGGACACCCGGTAATATAATTGCAGTTCGTCCTATGAAAGATGGCGTTATTGCCGATTTTGATGTGACTGAGAAAATGTTGCGTTATTTTATCAATAAAGCAGGGAAAAATGTTGGTATACTCGCGCCACGAATTATTATTGGTGTTCCTTCCGGTGTTACCGAAGTTGAAAAACGAGCCGTGATGGATGCCGGATTGCAAGCCGGAGCTCGCGAAGTTTATTTAATTGAAGAGCCTATGGCAGCCGCAATTGGGGCTGGAATGAATATTGAGGAACCCACAGGGAATCTGATTGTAGATATCGGAGGCGGAACAACCGAAGTGGCAGTGATTTCCCTTGGGGGAATTGTATCCAGCCGTTCATTGCGTATTGCCGGTGATGAAATGAATGAAGCTATTGTACATTTTATTAAACGCAGTTATAATTTGATGATTGGTGAACGTACGGCAGAAGACATCAAAAAAGAAATCGGCTCTGCTTACCCGGATGGAAAAGAAATTCGCCAGGAAGTCAGAGGCCGTGATCTTTTAACCGGCCTTCCGAAAACCATTACCGTCACCAGCCACGAAATACAAGAAGCACTTGCTGAACCAATATCGGGTATCATTGAGGCTGTTAAAATGACTTTGGAGCGAACACCGCCGGAATTGGCTGCTGATATTCTTGATAAAGGCTTGGTTATGGCCGGAGGTGGTTCTTTATTACGGGGAATCGACCGACTCCTGGCTGAAGAAACCGGTATGGCGGTACAGGTGGCGGAAGATCCTTTAACTTGTGTGGCTAGAGGAACCGGTTTGGCACTCGAACGTAATTATCATGATTTAAAGAAGGTAGTTCTTTCAAATAAAAAGATGGCTTAAAAGGGTGACCTACTTTTGTTTCAACTATTTGTAAATAAAAGATTTCTATTTATTGCATTACTATTTTTAGTGGTTACATGGGTGATGTATGCTTCATCCCACCCACGGGCCAGCGAGGGAAAAGTTGAGTATTTCTTTAATACCGCAATGGTACCCTTAGAGAGTACTTTTAACTATTGTGGTAGTATTGTCAATAATAGCTGGAAAACGGTAACAAAATTATCTCAGTTGAAAGCGGAAAATGATCAACTTCATCGTGAGATCGATCATTTACGCATTCATCAACTTGGCTTGAATTCTTTAAAAGTGGAGAATGCTCGTTTGCGCCGCGCTTTAAATTTTCAAGCCAATCAACCCAATGAATTAGTCAGTGCGGAAATTATTGCAGCCAATCCCAGCAATTGGAATCAAACAATTACGATCAACCGGGGTGAGGACTGCCAGTTAAAAAAGAATATGGCCGTGATTACTCCGGAAGGAGTTGTGGGAAGAATCGGAGAAGTACGTTTTAGAACGGCTGAAGTCATTCTGATTACCGATCCTCGTGAGGGAAATTTTGTGGGGGGCGTGGTAGCGCGTACCCGAAATTTAGTGATTATTCAAGGCGGTGGCCAATATCGAGGGGAATGTACGGTTCAACCGGCAATTGATAGCTATTTTATGGACTTGAAGCAAAATGATCTTATTGTGACAGCTGACACCAGTGAAATTTTTCCGCGAGGATTACCCATTGGTCGGGTTGTATATGTGAATAAAGCATCCAATGAGATGGTTAGTAAGGCTTCATTAAAACCTACGGTACATCTGGGTAATCTTCAAATGGTTTATGTGATTAAGAATAAACAGGATGTTCCAGTTAATCCAGATAAGTCCGGAGGCTCAAAAGATGCGCTCGTTAATCCTTAGTATTTCGATTATTTTGGCAGTTGTTATTCAGGCAACTTGGCTTCCGGCTATTCAATTACCGGGGCAGGTTACTCCCGATTTAATTCTGATTATGGTGGTATCTGTAGGATTGTTGCGAGGGCCTGATCAAGGGCTCTTTTTCGGGGCTATTTCGGGTCTGCTTTTGGACTTGCTCTCTGGACATATTATTGGTGTTCAAGCTCTATCCAAAATGGCGCTTGGATTTTGTGCCGGTTTCATGGAAAAAAATATATTTAAAGATAATGTTTTGGTCCCAGCGATGACTGTCTTTGGGGCAACATTGGTTTTTGAATCATTTAATATTTTTTTGTATATGGCTTTTCATGCAAACTATAATTTTTTAAGTACTTTTTTGTCAACCATAGTGCCGCTGGCTTTTTATAATGCTTTATGTACTCCACTCATTTATTATTTGATTTTGAAGATGGAACGCTGGATGGTGGAAAGAGCATAAGCTTTGCGTAAGCAAAGATTAAGCATACCGGCAAACGGAGGTCTAGCTGTGAAAGATGCAGTATTACGAAATTTAGAAACTAAATTTAAATATTTAGCCGGAATTGTCGTTGTTATTTTTGCTATCCTTTTGATCCGTTTGTGGGTTCTCCAGATCATGGAGGGCGCAACCATCATGGTCAAATCGAAACAGAATCAAACTCGGGTTATCCGGATTGAGGCTCCCCGGGGAATTTTTTATGACCGTAAGGGTAATATTTTGGTTACGAGCCGTATTTCCCATAATTTGTCGGTTGTTCCGGAAGATATTAAAGACAAACCGGAAGTCATTACTTTACTGAGCAAAATATTAAAGATCTCTGAAAAAGAACTTCGAGAGAAATTGGAGCCCAACCCCAAATTGTCGCGGACCCCGTACCAATATATTCCAATCAGTAAAGATGTTGATCCCACGACGGTTATTCAATTATTAGAAGAAAAATTTAATTTACCCGGAGTTGAAGTGGAAGAAGTTCCGGTGCGTTCTTATCCCTATAAGGATTTAGCTTGCCATCTCTTCGGTTATATCCGTGAAATTAATGACCAAGAATTAGAGGCAGAGAAAGGTAAAAGTTACCGTTTGGGAGATAATATCGGTAAAACCGGCCTCGAACGTACATATGAAGACTATCTTCGTGGAGTCAGCGGCGGGAAAAATTTTGAAGTCGACATTCATGGTCGACCCTTACGTTTGTTAGAGAATCAAGATGCAATACCTGGTAATAATCTGCACTTAACAATAGATCTAAAGGTTCAGGCTGCAGCTGAAAAAGCGCTCGATGATCAGATGGCATGGCTTCAAAAATATTCCAAATGGAGGAACGCCAAATCCGGTGCAGTCCTAGCACTAGATCCCCGTAATGGAAACATTCTGGCGATGGTTAGCAAACCGGGCTTTGATCCCAATGCCTTCGTAGGAGTTATGCCCCAGGAAGTCGCAGATAAGATTTATCGAAATCCCTTACATCCTTTAACCAACCGGACGATTCAGGGAGAATTTGCTCCCGGTTCCACGTTTAAACCAATTACGGTTTTTTCGGCATTTATGGAAAATAAGGTTACCATGAATGAGAAAATCTATTGTGGGGGATATGATTCGATTTGGGGCAAAAAGTTTAAATGCTGGATTGTTGATAATACTTCCGGACCCCGCTCTCATGGCTTGGAAACAGTAGTTGATGGTTTGAAGAACTCCTGCAACATTGTCATGGGAGAGTTAAGCCGTCGCGTGGGACCGAATGTACTGGCTAAGTATTCACGTTTTTTTGGCTTAGGAAAACCGACCGGATTGAATCTTTATCCGGGCGAGGCTTCCGGGTTAGTGCCGGACCCGGAATGGAAAAGGAAAAATACCAAAGAGAAAACTTGGTATCCTTTGGAAACGATGATGCTTGGAATAGGTCAGACTTATCTTACGGTTACACCGATTCAGCTCGCCGAAGTATATGCGGCAATTGCCAATGATGGCAAAGTATATCGACCCCAATTGGTTTCAAAAATTACTTCGCCTTCTGGTGAACTGGTTACGAAATTTAATCCGCAGTTGATGGTTGATTTACAAATATCACCTTCGATTCGTTCCGTGATCCAACAAGGCTTAACGGAAGTTATTGGTGATGGTGGTACTGGTTCATCCGCTTTTCAGGGTTTCCCGATCGATAAATATCCAGTTGCCGGTAAAACAGGTACAGCCCAGAAACCGCCTTATGACAACTCAGGTGTCTTTGCTTGTTATGCTCCGGCGAATAAGCCGGAAATCGTGGTAGTCGTTTTTGTAGAACAAGGTGGCTCAGGGGCTGGCGGAGCGGCACCAATAGGCAGGAAGGTGTTGGAAGCTTATTTTAATTTGGATAAACCTGTTGCCGATATTGCTTCCCAGAGCTCTGCAAAAGCGACTCCAACTGTAACTAATAATACAGAAGCACCATCCGGAAGCAGAAAACCGGCAACAACTCTTACGGGAACTCCTGCTTCAGTGCCTTCGACAGAAAATGAATCAAACGAGAAATCAATTCCACGTAGTCAGGATTAATTTAAAAATATAGAATTTAGGCTTCCTAGTGAAACTTCCTCCCGTTTAAGGAGGATTTTTTTTTTAGGTAGCGAAAATATTGGAAAGGTTGTGGAACAAACAATAGATTTACATCAAAATACGGAGAGATTTAGAATGGCTGAAATGCCGAGTCCGGAGGCATCCGGTAAAATGGAAAGTTTGTCTGAGAACGTAGTTTTTAAAGGTTACAAGACGGGTTTAACATTAGTGATTCCTGAGGTTGGATC
Organism: Bacillota bacterium; assembly: GCA_003501335.1. Lineage (GTDB taxonomy): Bacteria > Bacillota > UBA4882 > UBA8346 > UBA8346 > UBA8346. The sequence continues at coordinate 12,073 of DNPQ01000139.1, read as the reverse complement.
ATGGGAAGGATATTTGCAGGATCTTCGGATTCGGCTTGAGCAGTCTCATGATTTCTTTATGGGAGCCCATATTGTTATTGAGCTGGGGAAACGATTGATCGCAGAAAAAGAGCGTTCGGCTTTACGAGAAACGATTCAAGCATACGGATTAAATCCTCGCTTTGCGGAAGAAATAAAAAATAAGTCATCGGCTGCCAATGAAATTGAGAAAACCGATGAAGTTGATCAGTTTCGGGCAACGATTACCGTTAAAAAAACGGTCCGTTCCGGACAGCGTATTTCTTTTGAGGGAAATTTAGTCATTATGGGTGACGTGAATCCTGGGGCTGAAGTGATAGCCAGCGGTGACATTGTTGTTTTGGGAAAACTACGTGGAACGGCTCATGCAGGTGCTGAAGGTGACGAAACAGCGAAAATTGTTGCTTTTCAATTACGTCCAGTTCAAATTCGAATCGCCGGAGTGATTACTCGGGATTCAGAATCCGGTCCGAAGGCTAAATATCTTGGACCGGAAATAGCCAGAATCAAAGATGGGATGATCTTGGTAGAAAGAGTAAGTTATTAGTATTTTAATCGTTTTGATTTTTTTCAGGATCAAATGAATTGTCGGTCTTGGGTCACAGTTATAAATGTTTGCACGGATTGAAAGTAGTTCGTTAACTGTCGACCTTACAAATTGGAGGAGGTTTATGAATGGCGGGAATGGTCATTGTTATCACATCTGGCAAAGGAGGGGTTGGTAAAACCACTACTTGCGCGAATATAGGGTCTGGACTGGCAAACCGTGGTTTCAAAACAGTTTTAATTGATGCGGATATCGGTTTGCGAAACCTCGATGTTGTTATGGGACTCGAAAATAGGATTGTTTTTGATTTGGTCAACGTGGCTGAAAAGACTTGCAAAATTAGACAAGCTTTAATCAAGGATAAGCGGTTTGAAAATTTATACCTTTTGCCGGCTGCCCAAACAAAAGAAAAAGATGCGGTAAAGCCTGAGCAAATGGTGGAACTGTGCGAAGAACTCCGTAAAGAATTTGATTATGTTTTAATTGATTGTCCGGCAGGTATCGAGCAGGGCTTTAAAAATGCAGTAGCCGGTGCCGACCAGGCAATTGTTGTGACCACTCCTGATGTATCGGCGGTACGGGATGCCGATCGAATCATTGGACTTTTGCAGGCCAGAGAAATCGCCGATCCTCGTCTCATTATTAATCGTTTACGCCCTGATATGGTAAGAAAGGGCGATATGATGGATATTTGTGATGTGAATGATATATTGGCAATTTGCCTTTTGGGGATCGTTCCCGATGATGAAACCATCATTACGTCCACCAATCGCGGTGAACCTGCAGTACTTGATGCAAATTCCAAGGCTGGTCAGGCATTTCGCAATGTTGTAGGGCGTATGCTTGGTGAAGAGGTACCTTTTATGTCGCTTGACTTTGATCTTGGCTGGATGAGTAAAATTAAACAACGGTTTATCAAAAAATAAGCTAATTTTGGATATTTGGCTTTGAAAGAAGGGTTAGGCATGGATCTGATGGGGAGATTCTTTAAGGATGATACTTCAAGTAAAGATATGGCTGTAGAACGGTTACGATTGGTCCTGGTTTCTGATCGAGCCGGTGTTTCACCAGGATTAATGGAAGCTCTCAAAGAAGATCTCATTCAAGTTATCTCTAAATATATGGACATCGATGAAGAAGCTATGGAGGTTAATTTGAGTTCGAGTGAGCTTTCTGCTGCTCTTACAGCCAGCATTCCGGTCAAGCGAATTCGCAGATAATTCAAATACTCCGGTAGTAAGACAATAAATTCATTAGTATACAAAAAAATGCTGCCGGATTGACTGTTTGACTTAAAATCAGAGTTCAAAGTTAATTTTTAACGAGAAGATACTGTATCTTCTTCAAAGTTGATAAATTTGCTTTCTAGTTCTCTGTTTCGTCTAGGCTAGCGTTATGGATGTGAGCAGGGTTCTCTGTTGCTTATACCTGAGTCGGCTCTATTTGGCGATTTGGGCGGTTTATACGGCTGAAAGGCCGTTTTTAACTTTCTATGAGGGGTTCTTTCCCGCTAGATTTAAATGAAAATCTGCAGTATACTTGAGACATTGTAATACAATGGTTTTGGTAGTTAATCCTAGGTTATTTGGAAATTTTACGGAAACACGATCTGAAATTTTTCGTTTCATTCTCATTTGTCAGAGGGGGTTCTACATTGGATCGCCGACATTTTAAAAATTTGGATTTTGTATTAATTACGGTGGTCGGATTATTAGTTTTTATTGGGCTTATCATGATTTATAGTGCGACACATGCTAATATAGCTTTAAATCACGGCGATCCGTTTTCTTTTGTCAAAAGACAATTTGGGGCTGTAATCATTGGCGTGTTGGCTATGATTTTTTTACTTTTTTTTGATTACCGGGTTTCGGATCGCTTATCACAATTTTTATACGGCCTCAATATTATCATTTTGGCTTTGGTTTTGACTCCGCTTGGAAGAAGTGGAAATGGCGCTCAAAGTTGGGTATTTGGCGTCCAGCCGTCTGAAATTGCTAAAGTAATCTTAATTGTAACTTTGGGTAAGTATTTGGCTGAGAAAGAAAGCCTTAGTTCTTTTTATAATTTTATATGGCCTTTTGTTCACGTGGGTTTTCCTTTATTGCTAATTTTGTTACAACCCGATTTAGGTACAGCACTGGTTTTCATTTTTATTACATTCACGATGATGTATACAGCTGGAGCATCTGGATGGAAATTGATGGTATTAGTATTGATTGGGTTAATGGGACTGACCGGTATGTTTTTGGGGCATCATTTTTTTAATATGCCGTTGCCGATTAAACATTATCAAGTCAATCGTTTGACAAGTTTTATTAATCCTGAACGGGACCCGCAGGGAAGTGGTTGGAATGTTCGTCAAGCAGTGATTGCAGTTGGTTCAGGTCAATTTTTTGGTAAAGGGCTTTTTCGGGGGACCCAAGGACGTTTAGGATATTTACCGGAAAATCATACTGATTTTATTTTTGCGGTATTGTGTGAGGAACTCGGATTTGTCGGTGGCTTTGGAGTATTATGCCTTTTCTTCACTTTGATTTGGCGGGGTATTCGTATCTCGTACCAAGCTAGAGATAAGACTGGAACGATTATGGGAGTCGGGATTGTGTCCATGTTTCTTTTTCATATTTTAGAGAATGTCGGTATGAATATGGGAATTATGCCGATTACTGGAATTCCGTTGCCATTTATCACTTCCGGAGGGAGTTCCATGATAGCTAACCTGATAGCGATCGGGATTTTAATTAATATATGGGCCAGACGGCAAAAGATCATGTTTTGATGGATTGTATTTTCTAAAAGAGAGGATGAAATAATTGATAGAAAAAAGAGCTGGCGGAATTGTTTTTCGTCAAAACAGCTCTCAATTTGAATATCTTTTAGTTACGAGCAATTCAAATCAAAATCGCTGGATTTTCCCGGCAGGACACGTGGAAGATGGTGAGACCCATAAAATTGCCGCCGTTCGAGAGGTTTTGGAAGAAGCGGGTGTCATAGCAAAAATTATGTTCGATTTAGGAAATTTTCAATATTATTGGTACCGTGGAACCAAAAAAATAATTATTGAAACAGATATGTATTTGATGCAATATCAAAAAACTGTTGCTATACAACCGGAAGGAAGACAAGTACAATTTTTCAGTTTGAATCAAATTATGAATTTAAATATTTGGGAGGAATCCCGGGAGTTTTTTAAAAAGGTTCAGACCCAAATCCAAAATTTTGTAAGTCAAAGTTCCGGAAAGTAACAAGCAGAACAAATTTATCAGGATGAATGGTGTGTATTTTTGCATTGATCGCGAACGTATGCTTTAATTGAAAAAGGTTGACTATCACTGGCTGCTCCTCTTGAGGATCAACCGTTTCCGAAAACAAAGATTAATTTTTTATTTGGTTGATGAAGTAGGATAAGTTCCGGGATAACCCAATGGTTTATGCAGCGCTGCTTTATATAATGCAGGAGCATTTAGCCTTTTAAAATAATAAATATGGAGTTTTCGGATTTGGTTATGAAAACGGTAGATTGTGATCGGCCTCAGCAGACTAGTATTTTCAAAATAATAGTTAATCCCAATCGGTAAATGGTTTTTTAAAATTAGCAGCCCGGGTTTTTGCTGGTAATTTTTTATTTTAGAAAGTAATAAATAATCAAATTGGCTATGGCGAGCTTCCCGGGTCGTGAATACGGCTACACGTTTTTTAAGGTAAAATTGTAACTCGGAAGCGGTTTGATAGGAACCATCGCAAAAAATAGGAACAGCTTTTTTAGCGTTAGGAAATTTTTGAGCAATGATATCATCGATTTCTTTAGCAGTCTCCTCCCAACCAAAATTATTATTGGTGATGATCATCGAATTCGGTAACTGGATTTTCAAAGTATTAATAAAAAAGCCCGGATAGCGTGCTATGAATAATAAAATCAAAGTTAGGAAAAATGAACAGACGATGTAAAAGGCTAAAAGACGGCGCTTTATGAGTATGTTCTTCTGCCAGGTTTCCTGAAATTGCCCAGCCAGAAAGATAATGGCTGGTAAGTACGCAATTGCGGGCCAATTGGGTAAAGCGGTATAGGATAGGCTTGTTAAGGAAAAAAAGCCGTAGATAGGCAGATAACAACCAATTAGAAAAGCGTTTTTGGAGGAAATTGTTTTCCAATGAAGCAAGTTTTTATAAGTATAATAAAAAAGCGCTATAAAAATCAAAGAAAACACGAATAACTGGCCACCCCAGAATTCAAGCAAATATTGAAAGTCAAATTTTTGATGGATACCATGCTGAATCGAGAATTTGAACATAGCCCACTGATGTTCTGAATTCCAGTATAATACGGGAGTAAAAAGAACGAGTCCAAAAAATATAGCCACGTAAGGCTCTTTCCGAAATATCCAATGCCTTTTGGTTGGTCTGATCAGAAGCATTGCGCCTACCGCGCCGAGCATTAATATTGCCTGTAATTTTGCCAGCAATGATAATCCGAACATCAGGCCGACAATATACCAAATATTTCTATTTTCCTCTTCAATTGCCAAATATAAAAAATACCAGGTAAGTGAAGCCCAAAAAATTAAGGGAATATCGGTTGTCATAATATGACTTCCAGTAGCGATTAATGGTGTAAAAACAGCTAATAATACTGCTAAATATGCCGTTTTTTTATTTTGATAAATCCTATGGGCGAAAAGATATACCACCCAAAGAAAGAAAACCCAACTTAAAAAAGCAGGCATGCGGATCCAAAATTCTGTTTGGCCGGCAAGTGTAAAGAAACGGATAATATAAGCTACCATTGGCGAATTATCAAAATAGCCGGGGCTTAACTGGCGGGACCAAACCCAAAAGTATGCTTCATCAGGATGCAAATTGTAAGTATTCAGAAAAAATAAATTGCAACCTGCTGCAAGGGTAAAACATAATATCACTGCATATTTAAAGAAATGTTTAAATTTAACCGACATTCTTCCATTCCCTTCAAGATAAATGATAAACTTTCAATATAGTATATCAACAATCCGGTATACTCAAACAAGCTATTCAGATCATTTGTCTTAGCTTTGGCCTTAGTTCGGCTATTAAGCTTTAATGTGCTTGATATTTATATATTTTTAAAGTTCTTGTCGTTAGATTACTACTTAGAAAATTAGCAATTGAATTGGTTTAAAAGTGTACTGTATACACAGGGATATTGAATTGACAACTGGAAATTCACGTAATACAATGGAGAATAACGTTTATTATGTTTCATTTTTAAGAGGCATATAAAAATTAAATGATTATACATCAAGGAGGAAATCATGAATAAGGCGCTACAAAAATGGATTCAAGAAATGTCTGATTTGTGTCAACCGGACCAGATTTATTGGTGCAATGGTTCACAGGAAGAGAATGATCGTTTACTTCAGGAAATGGTTCAATCGGGTACAGCAATTCCACTTGACGCTGATAAACGTCCCGGGTGTTATCTTTTTCGCAGCCATCCTTCTGATGTAGCAAGAGTGGAAGACCGGACCTATATTGCATCTAAAAAGCAAGAAGATGCCGGACCCACCAATAATTGGATTGACCCGGCGGAACTCAAAAAAACAATGACTGGTCTTTATAGTGGCTCCATGAAAGGACGTACGATGTATGTGATCCCGTTCTCAATGGGTCCTATCGGTTCTCCAATTTCCAAGATTGGTGTCGAACTTACAGATAGTCCTTATGTAGTTATTAATATGCGGATCATGACCCGGATTGGTCAAAAAGTCCTTGATACCTTGGGTGATGGTGAATTTGTACCGTGCATGCATTCAATAGGGGCTCCTCTATCCAAAGGTCAGAAAGATGCGGCTTGGCCCTGTGCTCCGATTGAAAAAAAATATATCAGTCATTTTCCGGAAGAAAGGACGATTTGGTCTTATGGTTCCGGATATGGCGGAAATGCGCTTTTGGGGAAAAAATGTTTTGCACTTCGAATTGCAACAGTCTTGGCTCGTGATGAGGGATGGCTTGCTGAGCATATGTTGATCCTTGGAATTACCAACCCCAAGGGTGATAAAAAATATGTTGCTGCTGCTTTTCCAAGCGCTTGTGGTAAGACAAACTTGGCTATGCTTGTTCCGACGATTCCCGGTTGGAAAGTGGAGACAGTGGGAGACGACATTTGCTGGATGAAATTCGGCCCAGACGGCCGGTTATATGCTATCAATCCTGAAGCTGGTTTCTTTGGGGTAGCCCCGGGAACTTCAGAAGATTCCAATATCAATGCTATGAAAACCATCGAAAAGGATACTATCTTCACGAACGTTGCCTTAACGGATGACGGGGATGTTTGGTGGGAGGGTATCGGAAAAGAAGCCCCCAAACATTTGATTGATTGGAAAGGAAAGGATTGGGCTCCAGGCGCTAAAGATCCTGCAGCTCATCCCAATGCTCGATTTACGACCCCGGCCCGTCAATGTCCGGCGATTTCTCCTGAGTGGGAAGATCCAAAAGGGGTGCCTATTTCAGCCATTCTTTTCGGTGGCCGTCGCCCCAGTACGATTCCCCTGGTTCATCAGAGTTTCAGCTGGGCTCATGGAGTCTTTTTGGGTTCTATTGTTGGTTCAGAGATAACTGCAGCAGCAATATCGGATAATATTGGCAAGGTACGGCGTGATCCTTTTGCAATGCTGCCGTTCTGCGGTTATAATATGGGCGACTATTTTAAACATTGGTTAAAAGTCGGTTCTCAAACGGATGCAACAAAACTGCCTAAAATTTTCTATGTAAACTGGTTCCGTAAAACCAGTGATGGAAAATGGCTATGGCCAGGATATGGTGAGAATAGCCGGATTTTGAAATGGATTTTTGAGCGGGTATCCGGAGAAGGCAAAGCGGTCGAAACACCGATCGGATATATGCCGACGATGGATGCGATTGAGCGGAGCGGACTTAATGTGAGCGAAGCCGATATGAAAGAATTATTAAAAGTTGACAAGGATGAGTGGCTTAAAGAAGTGGCTTCGATTCGTGAACATTATAAAAAATTCGGTGATAAATTACCAAAAGAGCTTGCTAATGAGCTTAATTCTTTAGAAAAACGGTTACAGGGTTAAAATCAGATAGTAAAATAACAGGATCCAAGTTGAGTTGGGTCCTGTTATTTTTAAAAGATATTTTTCTTCAAAACGGATGCAAGGAATCGCGGATTTATAAAAACCGTTAATCATCGTTATTGGGTAGCATATTTTGCTAATCAATTCAATTCCATGAATATTTTTTACGAACAAAGTCTTTAAAAAAAGGATTTTGCCGAATTTAGTCAAATTGTACATGGGGAAAATTATTTCATTTTCGGAGTAGACAAGTTGACGGAGGTATCCTGATTATGAAAGACAAGGGAATTAAATTCGGATTTATCGGATGTGGACAAGGCGGCGGTAAAATAGCCGATTTGTTTGCCCAAAAAGGTTATAAAGTATTGGCCGTAAATACATCGCCGGTGGATTTATCCGCTTTGGCGATGATTCCGAATGAATATCGAATTTGTATTGGTTCTCGGTTGGGCGCAGGTAAGGACCCCAGAGTGGGTCAAGAGGCCATTCGCGCCGATGCGGAAAAAGTTAAAAAAGTTATTCAAGACTATTTTTATCATGATGTGGATTTTATTTTTGTGGTCGCTTGCCTTGGAGGAGGGACCGGAACTGGTGTAGTAGCCGACGTTATTGAATTAGCCCGTCAAGTTGGTGTTACCACCGGGTGTTTGACAACATTACCTTTAGGCAGTGAATCTTTAGAGGAATATAAAAATGCCTTAAAGGGCCTGGATATTTTGACTGATGTAAGCCCAACCCCGCTTTATTTAATTGATAATGAATTATTGCGAGGTAAATTTGGCAATCGACAAGTTTTGGGATTTTGGCCGATGGCCAACGAAACAATCGTTAATACTTTGGATGAAGTCAATCAAATCCCGAACCGGCCATCGAGTATGTTCGTTTTCGATCGGGAAGATTTTTTCCGACTGCTGAATACGCCGGGATGTTTTCTTCCTCTCCGGATTGAACTAGAGATACCCGAAAGTAATGATCCAACGAAGCTTGCCACTTTATGCCGGCAAGAAATTGTGCGTATTTTGTCTGAAAATAGTTTTCAGGGGGAAAGTACTCGCGTAGCGGCGCTTTTGGTTTGCCCGGAGAACTATCATGTCAATGCCGAATCGGTAGAGCTATTATATCAAGAATGCCAGACATTAACCAATACACCGACTTTATTCAGAGGCCTCTATATCGATAAAGCTATCCAACGAAAAATGGTCTTGCATTTATTATTGGCAGGATTGGAAGTTCCTGCGAGTCGGCTACAGGAGATGCGTAATAAAATTCAGGATATGAGTCCTGAAATTGTCAATCGTGTCAATCGACGTGTTTCTACCAATTTTGGTGATGATTTGGGAGAGTGGGACCGCTCAAATCCTTTACCGGCTTCTCGGCGAAGCTTTGGCGAACAACGGCAAGCCCAGGCTACCGGTAATGCTCCGAAAGCCCCTGCTACCGGAAATATTCCGATACACCGGCAGGCCAATGCTTTCCCGGATACTAAACCCACTATCGAAACAAAGAAAGTGATTGAAAATTCGGCGCCTCCCCAACAACAAGCTTCAAAAGATGAAGCCTATAAAATCTTGACTGTGGGGCAGATTTCGGAACTTATGGAGCAAGCCCAATCGACGCCAAGAGAAGATAAAAATAATAGTGGTAAAGGTTTTTGGAATCAATTAAAATCGAGTGTCAAAAAAAGATAATCGACTGAGATTTGAAAGTTTAGGGTGAATCGTTTTTAGGTTTGAGAAATAAAAGACTGCACCAAGGTATTTTAAACTTGATAAGATTGGTAATATATAGCTTTCTAGAAAAGTTATTATATATTATTGATTTTTATGGTTTAAAATTTTTTGGAAGGCAGTTTTTTCTTTTCAAGAGGATTTATTATTTATAAAAAGGGAGCGCTTATTAATGCTGAGAAAAAATGAGGAAATGACGATTGAAGTGCGGGAGAGAATGCGCGGCGGCGTTGGTGAGATTCAGATAAAAAATCTTTTTCAAGATGGTGATTTGAAGGGGAAAACTCGGCTGGTTGCTGAAATTACCATTCCCGTCGGTGGATCCATTGGATTTCATCAACATGATCAGGAGGAAGAAATTTTTTATTTTGTATCGGGAATGGGTCGGGTAAAAGATCAGGATGAGTGGAAAGAAATCAATATTGGAGACGCTTTAGTTACTGGCGGAGGCAAAGGACACAGTGTGGAGAACATTGGGAATGTGCCCTTAGTTTTAATGGCAGTAATCTTAGTATATTGACAGGGTACCAATTCCCCCGTGCTTGACATAACAAGACTTCTTAAAATTTATTGTTAAAAGGAGCAGGATTTTCCATAGTTCTAAAGAACCTAACGAATTAGATCGAATTCGAAAAGATGATTTTTGAAATGTTTTTGGAAATGCCTATATAGATATGAGCTGAGTTGATCGATAACTGAATAGAATCGTATTTCTTATTATGGTTCATTTTTTTAGCTTATAATTTTTCTCTTTTAATTTTTTTATTATTGATAACCGGTCTATTTTATTGTGGAGGGTAAGCATGATACTGGATGAGTTTAATTTAAACGGGAAAGTGGCTTTGGTGACCGGTGCTGCTGGTGGTTTAGGACAAGGGATCAGTATTGGCTTAGCTGAAGCGGGTGCGGATATCGTTGGGGTAGACTACCAAGAGATGCCTGAGACGAAAGCACAGGTTGAAGCCAGAGGACATTATTTTTTGTCTGTAGTTGCAGATTTAATAAGCATTGAACCCATCCAGGGAATTTTAAATCAAGTATTGTTTAATTTGGGAAAAGTAGATATTTTAGTTAATACTGCCGGAGTTGGCCGCAGAGCGGATGCATTGGAGGTCACCGAAAAAGATTGGGATGATGTTATGAATTTGAATGTTAAAACAGTCTTTTTTTTATCGCAAGCAGTGGCTAAACAATTTATTAAACAGGGTACCGGTGGAAAGATAATTAATATTACTTCAATTCACGCTTTTAACGGCGGCTTTCAAGTTTCCCCGCTTACAGCCGGGAAAAGCGGAGCTATCGGGATTACCCGTGTGTTGGCCAATGAATGGGCAAAATATAATATCAATATCAATGGGATTGCTCCTGGATATATTGCGACCGAAAGTACTTCTTGGCTACGAACCGACGAACATCGAAATACGGAGATTCTTAACCGCATTCCAACGGGACGGTGGGGTACCGCCGATGATATTCAAGGGGCGGCTGTCTTTTTGGCATCCAATGCCTCAAATTATATCAATGGCTATACCATTGCAGTCGATGGAGGGTGGTTAGCCAGATAGGGATCCAGCTGGGCTACCGGGGTAACACAACAATGAATTCGCTAAAAAAATTGACGCCGGGATGGCTGTTTTGCTTAGAATTGAGGATTTAAATATTTTCTAAGCGAAGTTGGATGAATCAGGTGTCCTTGAATGGGTGGGAAATGCAATGCTAGTGAAAGTCGAAGATGTTTTCAAACTTGGCAATAAAATTGATATTTTGTTTGCGGACAAAATAGGACAAATGAAGAATTGTCAAGCTTTAATTAAGAATATTATTAAGGGCTTGAAAGAAGATAAATTGTATCTGGAATTCTCCGAAAAAGAAATCGCCGATTTGATTCAGAGAGGTACGGAACTTACCGTTTATTATGTAACGCAAGAAGGAGAAAAAAAGCAATTTGGGACTTATATCATTGAACAGAAACTGCGGGAAGATCAGTCTCTTGTTTTGGCTAAACCAGTTTCTATTGATTATAATTCTTTTCGTAGATTTCATCGGGTTGATGTTGACTTGCCATTTCGCTATTTCGCAGGGGGGAAATCCTATAACGGGAAGGTTGTTAATTTATCGGCGTGTGGATTATTTGCGGTTATTGAACCCCAAATTATTATGAAAGAGGGTTCATTATTACAATTTGAGTTTGATTTGCCGGGCAATACCCGACCGACTCATTTGAACGGTCTGATCGTCAGGGATGAATTGATGGGAAACCCAATTAAACAAGGCATAGCGATTGATTTTCGACATGTTGATAAATATGAGCAAGCTGAATTAATGGTTTTTGTAACAAAGACCGAATTAGGCGTTTTTTAGACCGGTAATCCCAAAAAAAATTTTTTCTTTCAGGGTATGCAGTAAAAAACAGTTTCAATTTTTGCGAAAATCACTCCATAATGGGGTGGTTGTTTTTTTTATGATGATGGAGAAGGGACGGGGACTAGTTCCAAAGTTAATTTGGCCATTAAAAAACACAACCCATCGAATCAATGTGCTTGATCCAATAGGTTGTGTTTTTTATCAACATTCAATTAATTTTCAGGCAGTATCTTTCATTTGAAATATGAATCAGATTTTTTCAACGGTAATAAGTTCGATATCACAATTAGAACTTTCTTTATCATGGAAGATAGAATTTTGATATAGATGATTATGAACTAAAA
>DNPQ01000184.1 GCA_003501335.1 Bacillota bacterium | reverse complement strand
CTCGATGCGCCTTGGGCGCCTGCGTGTGATATTGCTCCTCTAGCTGCGGTTGCTCGGGCCGTCGCTACTCCAGCAGGTCCGGTTGCGCCTGTGCCTCCTACCGATCCTATTGCTCCACTAGCTCCGGTTGCTCCGGTCGCTCCTACTCCAGCAGGTCCGGTTGCGCCAATGGCTCCTACCGGTCCTGTTGCTCCGGTCGCTCCTGTGGATCCTCTAGGTCCGGTAGCCCCAGTGGCTCCAGTAGCTCCGGTCGTTCCTACTCCAGCAGGTCCCGTAGCTCCGGTTACTCCGATTCCTCCTGCCGGTCCTGTTGCTCCGGTTGCTCCTGTGGCACCAGTCGCTCCTGTGGCTCCTCTGGGTCCGGTAGCCCCAGTAGCTCCGATAGAATGGTCAATCGGACAACTGCTTTCATTTTCAGATTTCTTCCTACCCCTCAATCTAGGTTTCAAAATATTGGGATATTCTTCACTCACTAAATTTCACCCCCTTTTGTTATGATATTCATCATACGGGGATAAAACATTAAAAGCGATATTGCAGAAGACACTTTAGGTAAAAACCTATATTTTACAGGAGTTATTTACAAAAAAAGTTACAATGACAATACGATTCAATAGCCTCGAAAACGCCAAAAGTATCAACAGTCTACTGATAAATTCTCATTTTTTAAAAAACTATCTCATTGGTAATTGCACCCCAAAATTTTAATTCAGTGACCAAAATTTAAATTGGCTTTCTATGTTATACTATAATTATTATTGATCACAGGAGGGCACAGGTGAATTTTTTTGCCATAACTGCATTTGGTGAAGCAGTCCTCTGTTATTTTTTTATTTCCCTAGGATTTGTATTGCAAAAAAAAGGAATCAGTTGGCTGGGTTATCAGGGGGCTAAAGACCACCGTTTTTACATAAACCGTCGGCTTTGGTTCATCGGATACATCTTGCTCAATCTGGCAATTATTCCAAATTACCTGTCCCTTGGGGTTTTAAACTCATACATCGTGAACGCCATCTCTGGTCTCAATATTATTTTTACAATTTTCTTATCTAAATTTATATTAAACGAAAAACTTTTTTTCCTCGATTATATCTATTCATTCATTATGTGTACTGCTATTGCAGTCATCAATTTTCTCGATCAAACCTCCAATGCTGCCTTGACCATTCATACCCGATACGCCTACTGGGCCGGAGCTATTCCCGTTGGAATGTTCCTAATCTGGGCTATACTTCATAGCATCAAAGTGATTCGACCAACTTCCAGCCGCCAGGCAATCCTTTTGGCCGCCCTTGGTGGCAGTATGAGCGGGTTAATGGTCACTTATCTTAAAATTTTAGAAATCCAGCATGGAATGAAGATCTTATCCTATATCTTCTCACCGTATCTTTACTTATTTTTCACAGTTGCCCTTCTTTCCATGGTAGCCTTTCAAATCGCTTATAAAATGGCTGACATGATTGTGGTAGGTCCATCCCAATATGCGATGATGATTTTCTATCCTACGGTAAGCGCTTATCTCATCTTTCAAGTGCCGGTTCATCCGATCCAGGTATTCTGCTTTACCTTGATTGTCGTTACAGTTGGATTTATGGTATATTTGCATAATTCTCCTGAGAAATAAAATGTTAAGGAGTTGATTCGATGAAAATTCTTATTATAGACAGAGAATATAAACTCAAAACAATCTATGAAGCTTCCAAACAAATGGTAACTGGGATAAGCTGATGGTAGAACTTCCCGGTTGATTTCGTTCACGATTTCAGTTAAACTAACGAAGCAACAACGACATCAAACAAAAATTTCTGAAGTATTCGTCAGTTTCCTTGTTGAACCTACATTGTTAAAACGGGAGATCAATATTTAATTATAGAACGAATCAAAAACCGGCTTAAGCCGTCCAATGTTTCGTCAAATCCAGGTCCCAGACTGCAAAACATGGGAAAGGATTGGTAATTGTGCGATCACCCACCTATTGAGAGATAGGTGTCAACACGGAAACAACGGTGTTTTGGATATATAAAGCAAAACTTAGGTTTTTAGGCCTAAGTTTTTTTATTTTGAATACGATAAACAATCTATTTAAATTCCTTTCGCCAAATGATAATAGAGATCATTCCAGCGAAGTTCATTTTTAAAATCACAAATTTTAGTGTCCTTGTCAATCACTACGCACTCTATCCCCGCTATTTCAGCAAAGTCTTCCAATTGTTCGACAGTGACTGCTTGACTAAAACTGGTGTGATGCGCGCCTCCGGCCAATATCCAGCTTTCCGCGGCAATTTTTAGATTGGGCTCTGGAATCCATACCGCTCTGGCCACCGGTAATTTGGGGAGATCACTATTGGGGGTAACTACATTCACATCATTCACCAGTAAACGATAATGGTTACCCATGTCAATTAATGAAGCCGCTACCGCCTTTCCTGCCGGAACATTAAATACCAACCGGGCCGGATCAGCTTTGCCGCCGATTCCCAGCGGGTGAACTTCCAAAGATGGTTTTCCGCTGGCCAGGGTTTCACATACTTCCAGCATATGGGCGCCTAAAACTTTCATATTGTCATCTTGCAGATGATAAATATAATCTTCCATAAATGAAGTACCACCCTTTAAACCATAACCCATTACCTTCATGGTCCGGAGCAAGGCAGCGGTTTTCCAATCACCTTCAGCCCCAAACCCATATCCTTCAGCCATCAGCCGTTGAACTGCCAGCCCCGGAAGTTGGGCGAGGCCGTGCAAATCTTCAAAGGTGGTCGTAAATCCTTTAAAACCTCCTGCTTCCAAAAAATTTCGCAATCCAAGTTCAATTTTGGCTGATTCTTCAAGAGAAGAACGTTTTAAGTCTTTTTCAATGGTATATTTCTTTTCATATTCCGAAATGAGTTGGTGGATCTCCGAATCCCTCACCCGGTTGACATACTCTACCAAATCACCCACGCCATAACCGTTTACTGAATAGCCAAATCGAATCTGAGCCGATACTTTATCCCCCTCAGTTACGGCTACATCTCTCATATTATCGCCAAACCGGGCAAATTTAGCTCCTTGCAAGTCATTCCAAGCCAGTGCCGCCCTGATCCAAGTTGCTAACTTGCCAATAACCTCTTCATCTTTCCAAAATCCGACAATCACTTTGCGGGCTTTTCGCATCCGAGCCCCTATGAA
>DNPQ01000430.1 GCA_003501335.1 Bacillota bacterium | reverse complement strand
CTCAAGTTGGTGGCCGCATTATTCATTATCTTGCTCTTCGGCATGGCACACACTGATGTCCCACGTTTACTGCCAATTTTAGGCACCGGACCGTCAGCGCTTTTGAATTCTTCCCTCACCAATATCTCTCTTTTTTCAGAAATTTTGTTATTCGGCCTGATTGCGCCGCTCATTGCCAACCAAGCCAAACTATTCGGTGTCGGGTTTTACAGCATTATTATCGCCATCCTGATCAATATTGCCCTTACTATCGTAATGATCCTGGTCTTTAATTATATCGCATCCGCCCGGTTAATCTTCCCAGCTTTTCAACTGGCTCGTCTGATAACGCTGGAAAAGTTTATCCAACGGGTAGAGGCGGTCTTTGTATTTTTATGGTTTTTTACAGCGGCCATTCAGCTATCGGCCTTGTTTTACGGCACTGTAATCAGTTTTGCCCAAGCCTTTCGGATCGGGGATTACCGTCCGCTCAGTATCCCCCTGGGCGTTCTGGTCTTTACGATTAGCTTAATCCCGACTTCCATGACCCAAGCGGTCAATCTCAACGATTTTCAAATCAGTAAATACTATTCGATCGTCGTATTTGGCGTTCCCCTGTTATTATGGCTGGTTTCATTGATGATTCATAAAAAATCGAGTGAGCAAAACAATGAATAAAAAAATCATTCTACCTGTCTTTTTATCGCTGGCCCTAGTCCTTAGCGGCTGTTGGGACCGGCGCGAATTAGAAAGTATGGGATTGGTCCAGGCTTTAGGCATTGACTCCGTGCCCGGAGGCAAAGGGTTAACCATCACCACCATGATCGCCGTCCCGGCCAAACTAAAAGGCGGCAGCGGGGGCGAATCCGGAGGTGGGGGAGGTGGGGGCGACACCGGGGTTTTTATTATATCAAAACAGGCTCCTACCATCTACGAAGGTTTTAATTTAATCAATACCACCGTCAACCGGGAAATCACTCTGCTGCAAAACTCGGTGCTGTTCATCGGGGAAGACTTGTCCAAAAAAGGCATCAAGAAATGGATTGATTCTTTAGTCCGTTACCGAGAAATGCGCCGTACTCTCAATATTTTTATCTGCCGGGGAACAGCGGTTGACATCATGCAAGTCAAACCCCAACTCGAGAAAAATCCGGCTGAATATTTTACTGACTTTTCCCGTTTGACGCGTTTTTCCGGTATGTATCCCATGACCACATTGAATGATTTTATGGACCGCTTTGAAGCCAAGGCCCAGGATAACTATGCCCCTCTTTTGGGGAAGTTTCACCGCCAGGATCCCAACGAGTACCAGCAACCGCCGGGAGGACAAGATGATAAATCCGGCGGCGGGTCCGGTTCCTCCGGCAAGCCCCCGAAAGCCAAAGATATCCGGCTATTGGGTACGGCTATCTTTAAACAGGATAAAGTGGTTGGATCTTTTGATATTTATGAAACGCAAATATTACAGATCCTCACCGGCAGTTTTCATGAAGCGCTCTTATCCATTAGCGACCCTTTAAAAAAAGGCTTGCTCATCTCCTACCGCCTCATGAATACAGGTGCGCCTCAAATTAAATATAAACATCAAAATGGTGAAGACCGCTTCCATGTCAAGGTGAGAATGGAAGCTGAGCTGCTTAGCATCCAAAGCGGCATCGACTATACAGAGCCTCAAAAGGAAGCCGTGCTCGCCAAACATATTGCCTGTGAACTGGAAGAAAGAATGCGGAAAGCCATCAAAAAAGCCCAACAATTAAACAGCGATGTCTTCGGCTTTGGCATCAAGGTCCGTAACACCATGCTGACAGGAGCCGATTGGGACCGCTACAACTGGCCCGATAAATTTAAAAACGCCATAATCTCCGTCCAGGCCCATGTAAGCGTACGCCGGGTTGGAGTCCAGTTCGGGCCGCCCCATATGAGATAAATACACCGGTCCTCCCCGTTCTTTCCAATCCACTCATACCTGTAAAGATCTCTTCCGGCTCTGCCGGAAGAGATCTTTACAATATTAGAATAACACACTTGGAGCGGTTAAAAGTGCCAAAAAACTGCCCCATTCAAACTTGTTAAGCTGAGAACCCAACCATTACATCCGTCTTTTCACCATAAAGGCCCGTACGTTTCATGACCATGCTTTAAGCCCCTGTAGTCGGCAAGACCCACGAGATGCCAAGCATTTCCCGGCTAAAAGGCCTACCAAACATCCGGTCCAAAGCCAATAGCCTATTTATCTACCCTTTTAAAAAGATCAAATAGAAAGGTAACGCTATGATGATGACGACTAAAAAGACAATCCCCGCAAATCCGAGATAATTTTTTTTCTTCCATTCGGTCAGGGCAAATAAAATAGTATAAAAACAAATCACCAAAATGATGATATAAACTAAAAAAGAGAGCATCTTTTCACCTCCCCTGATATTGTTCGCCATATTTTGTTGATTATGAACTTTCCTTAGCAAAAAATTTACCAATTGAATTTCACTTCTATTGTTTGCCTTCACTTCCAAGCTTTTGGCCGATTTCTTCGACGTCGTTTATATTAAAAAAAGACCGAAATATAAAAAAATAATATATTTAATTTATGGAAGAATTGCAATATAATATGAATATATAGGAAAGATTTAACTAAACTAGAAAATTCATCGTCCTC
>DNPQ01000600.1:3902-9470 GCA_003501335.1 Bacillota bacterium | reverse complement strand
ATGGCGATAATAAAAAGCAAGTTGGGTATATTACGGATAACTTCAATATAAAATCCGGCCATTTTTCCAAATACCTTATGCTTCGAAGACCTGGCCACACCTAAAGCGATTCCAATTATAAAACTACAAATGATACTAACTGAAGCAATGATAACCGTTACCCATAAACCTTGCGCCAAAAAAGTCAGATTTTCAAATTTAAAGACTTCGGATATCATGCCGACACCTCCGCTTTTCGCTCCAAGTGCCGTGCAAATTGAGATAAAGGAAGACATAGTATCAGATAAAGCAAGCCGGTAACTACATAGGAAGGACCGTAATAAAGATTATTTCCAGCCCAAGAATCAGCCCGGTACATCAAATCGCCCCCGGCAATCATGGCCAACACTGATGTATTACGGATTAAATAAACTACCTGATTGGTAAGGGGCGGGAAAACTACCTTTTTCGCTTGAGGCAGAATAATATAACGCAATGCTTCCCAATAAGTAAAGCCCTGGGAAAGGGCAGCCTCCCGTTGACCCTTGGGTACGGCTTGAATCCCCGAACGAATCACTTCAGCGATATAGGCGCCATGATATACACCGACTCCAATAATACCAACTGCAATGACCGGTAGAGTGACCCCTAAATAGGGTAAACCATTATAAAGAAAAAACACTTGAATAACTAAAGGCGTATTTTGAATAAATTCAACATAGCATCGGGTCAGCACCCAGGGTATTTTCCAATGGGATGCGCCAAGCATCCCAAAGAAAATACCCAAGAGCAGCGCCAATCCCAACGCCGATGCAGAAACAATCGCTGTCATTAAAAAACCTTCGGCGAAAACGTGCCAATCCTTCAATAAGGCAACCCATTTAAACCAAGCGAAAGGACTTACCATTTTATTTTAGTTTCCATTTCTTTATGAACTTATCAATTTGTCCGGAGCTTTTCATCTGATTAATTGTTTCATTGACTATTTGGGCTAAACCATCATTGCCTTTTTTCGAGGCCACACCATAGTTTTGGGGACTAAAACGATCCGGTAGTATCATTGTGGATTTATCCAAATAACCATTGAGAATGGAGGCGTCAACCGAAAAACAATCGACCCGACCGGAATCTAATGCCGCTTTGATTTCGGGATACGTTGCATAGGATAAAAAGTCGACTTTAATGCCAAGTTTATCGGCTTCATCTTGAACTGCTTTCTGTGAAGTAGAGCTCTGGGCGACCCCAATTTTTTTACCGTTTAAATCTTTAAGACTTTTAATTTTCGCAGCTTTTTTAACCAGCAGCCCTACACCATCGGTGAAATAAGGATCGGAGAAATTATAACTTTTTTTGCGTTCATCCGTAATGGTAAAGGTGGCGATGACCAAATCCACTTCTCCATTATCAAGTAATGGACCACGGGTTTTGGCGTTTACAGCCTGTAAATCGATCTTGCTTTTTTTGCCTAAAATTTTCTGAGCGATAGCCTTGGCAATATCGACTTCAAAGCCGTCTATCTTATCGGTTTTCGGATCCCTGTACCCAAATTTCGGCACATCCACCTTCACTCCAACTCTCAGTACACCATGTTCTTTGATAGCTTTGATATCAGGACTATCCGAGGCAACAGCGAAACACGATCCAGCGACTAAACTTGCAAGTAAAACCATTGAGCCAAGCAAAACAAACATTTTTTTCATGGGAGACCTCCTATTATTTATATTACCGTAAAATACGGCTTAAAAACTGCTTCGTCCGTTCCTGGGTCGGATTTTTAAAGAAATGCTCCGGGGAACCATCTTCCAGGATCTTTCCATCGTCCATAAAAATAACCCGATCGGCTACTTCCCGGGCAAAGCCCATTTCATGGGTAACCACCACCATGGTAATTCCATCATGGGCTAAACCTGTCATAACATCGAGGACTTCTTGAATCATCTCCGGATCAAGAGCTGATGTCGGCTCATCAAATAACATAATTTTCGGATGCATATTTAGGGCCCTGGCAATAGCAACCCTCTGTTGCTGGCCACCCGAAAGTTGCGAAGGGTAAGCTCCGGCCTTTGCCTTAAGGCCCACTCGTTCCAGAAAAGCCATACCGGTCTCCTCGGCTTCTTTTGGAGACTTTTTCTGGATTAAAATCGGAGCCAAAGTTAAGTTTTCCAACACTGTTTTATGAGGGTACAAATTAAATTGCTGAAAAACCATACCAACCGACTGACGCACTTTTTGGACCTCTGCTTTATGAGCGGTAACTTCCACTCCATCAACGACGACCCGCCCATGGCTGGGTCTTTCCAACATATTGATACAACGAATCAAAGTGCTCTTCCCCGAACCGCTGGGACCGATTACCACCAATTTTTCGCCGGACTTTACATGAAGATTAATATTCTTAAGCACATGTAGATGTCCGAAATGTTTTTCAACGTTTTCAATTGTAATCATTGATTCACCTTATCCTCACACTCCCGATTCAATTCGGAAGATTTATGTAATGTTCACCCATTTTCAGGGCTAGAAATAACTGATCATTATTTTATTTTCTGGTATAAATAACATATAGTTTACGTTAAAAAATTGATTTTTCCTGCTACTTTTTATTTTTATTTTTTGAACAAAAAGTAAAAACCACCTGGAGCAAGGTGGTTGTTGGCTCATTTAAAATTGCATTTTTTGCTTTCATTTCAGGCAATGCCCATGTTTTAGAAAATTCAATTTTTAAAGGAGCAGCTTAACTGACGTTTACTAGCCGCTTTTCACAAGACTCATTTCTTTCCGGTTTGATTCGATTTAATCTCCGACAGATTCGATTTCCTCTCTCATTTCCAAAATTTCATCCCCTGATGATTCAATCTCATCCACAATTCTCCCGGCTTATTTAGTGTCTACGGGTCAAAAAAATTCATCCCGGCTTGAAGTGAAGTCCCCTAATAGGTAGTGTGGAAAGCGATACTGGCTTTGAGGCCATATGCTTGCATCCGCATTATCACCGCCATAAAAAATGGCTAATATTTCCATGATTAAAAAACCTTCTACCGGTCATTCTATATATGGGATTTGCAGTGGCCGAGGCGCAGATTGATAACGGCTTTTTCTTAAACCAAAAGGGTTGTTATCAGTCGAGCAACTGATCGGTATGGGTTCGTTTAGCAAGTTTGTGCGCGCAAGCGTACGATGGATCCATACCGGTCTGAGCGAAGATTGTTATCGGTGGGCCAACTTATTGCGGCGGTTGAATAAATCGTCGCGGTAGGGAAACTTATCGGTGGCAGTCGAGCCTAGATTGTCACGGGAGCGAAAAGGTTTGTTTGCAGCCGAGAGGTTGCAGGTAGACACCTAAGTTTCAGTGGCAGTCGCTCAAAGGTTATCGTAGTATGTGTAATGGGTGTTTGTAGCCGAAAGGTTGCAGGTATCCACGCAACGTGGTGCGGTAGCCGGAGATAAGGTCATTGCAGGTTCCTTTTATATTTGCAGTTAATTAGTGAAAAGAGAAAATATCAAAGGGTAAAATTAGCAGTTAAATTCAAGGCCTAAAGTCTTAAAGCGTGAAAAAGAGTATTTTTGTTTGCTCTACTTTCATCAATAAATCACCGCTGAAGCAGATTCTCTCTTAAGGCATCGATTGCATAAGAATGTTTCCTCTTTACCATGGGGGTACGATTGTTTTGTTTATTGAGAGCAAGGAGTTTCTTCTCCTTTATTCCATTCGTCCTCAATCCATGATTGTCAATCCATTCCCCAAGCACGGGTTAATACCCCATGTCATAAGGTTATCGTGGAATAAAAAGGAAATGGTTTTTGGTTTTGCTTTGATTTCAATCCACGGGTTAAAAACCCATGGCTGTAATAAGTCTTATCGGTTAAAACCGATATTAAAATTTTCTCCTGTATTATTTGTCGCCTCAAAATAATACGTTTTGATGTACTCGCATTTTTACCGGTTTTAACCGGTAAGGTAGCTTCTAGCCATGAGTTTTAACTCGTGGCTGGCATTCATTATCGGCTCCCCAATCCATGGGTAAAATTGATCAGTGCGCCCCAGAGAGTTTTGATTCTCTATGGTTTTATTTCACACTTCAAACTTTTATTTTATTTACTCCCTGGCCAATTACTGCCACCCAATACCCAAGTAATATCCCGTCCATCAGCGCCGCACTATAGATCATCTCGTCTCTGCGGCAAATCTGCTGAAACCAGATATCGTCATATTCCTTCAACAGCTCATTATCTTCCGGGGACAGCTTATTAGAAGTTTGAAGAGTGAAGTTACTTCACTTATGTGAAGATCAAAGTTTGAAACAAAACTCACCTAGAATCGGTCTAACAGAACAGATATGACGAACCCTTCTGACTTCAAACTTTTTTACTCCTCCCCGCGAACCAACTCTCCTTTTCCACCCAATACCTCCAGCATGATCAGAGCGCCGAGCTTAAATCCGTAGCTGAAAGAAGCGGCAGACTCCAGCATGCCTGAATTGCAATACAATTCCAGAAGCTCTTCCAGCGCTTGATAATCTTCCGCCGGAAGTTTCTCTTGCAACGTTTTCCGGATATCGGATATTTTTTGGTTTAAAGGGCGGTATTCAGGATCTTGGGAAACGATCCGTTCGAAGGGGTAGATGTGGCCGTAAAATAATTCTTCCAGAATGGGTTTCATGGACATGCGCCTTCTTTCTATCTTTTAAATGCTCCGCTCCCAATCCACGGGTTGGAAACCCATGGCTGTGGCAAACCTTATCGGTTAAAACCGATATTTAAAACCAATGCAATATTCACTGCTACAATTACATTTGCACTTATACCGGTTTCAACCGGTAAGAACTTTTTCAGCCATGAGTTTTAACTCGTGGTTGGCATCGGAGCAAGGCATATTCCTTTTTCTCTTCAAACTTTAATTTTCTCCATTACCCGCCCAACCATTGCCACTCAGTAGCCAATTTATAAAGTGAAAATGGTAAAAAGAAAAGAGTAAAATAAAACAAATAAAACCCGAAATCTGCCTATTTATTGGGTCGTACTTTTTCCCTTTTCTCATTACACTTTTATCTTTTCCACTCCCCTGCCCACCAACGCCACCCAATATCTGCATATTCCGGCATATCCGGACGGCAATTCCGGAAGCATCCGGACATTAAACCGGAAACATCCGGACACTTAGTCGATAGATTTGATTTTACGATAATGCGCTTACTTTTTCAATAATTTAGTTTGTAATCTAATCAATTAAAGAATAGTCATTGCTTTTTCCGCCATCACCTCCCGCATCGATTTTTTAGAGTCCAAAGACAAGATATAAGAATTATGAATGATCCGGTCCATGATCGCATCCGCAATAGTGGGATCAGGAAACAACTCATACCACTTAGAGTGGGCGATTTGTCCGGATAAAACCGTGGAAGCCTTGTTATATCTATTTTCCGTTATTTCAAGAATATCTCGGCTTTCTTCCAGCGTGTACGCCTTCAGGCCAATATCATCCAATATCAGAAGCTTAATATTTTGAAGTCTCGTCATAAATTTGGCATACCGGTTTTCGTTCTTTGCATCCTGGATTTCCAGCAGAAGTTCAGGAATTCTAAAATACTT
>DNPQ01000600.1:2713-3530 GCA_003501335.1 Bacillota bacterium | reverse complement strand
GCATGAAGAAAGCTTTTGAATCACCTTTTTATCAATGTTCCTGTCAACTACATAATCAATATCTTCGATACAGGCATTCAAACCAAGAGAAGCCTTATTTAAAAGCCTTTTAATACGGGAATTTTTCCTTACCATCCATTCTTTTTCTACCATGATACCGAGCCGTTCTTCAAAGGACAACTCTTTCAATGAGTTTGAGTTATCCGGATCACTAAGCATCTGGGCCATTACTTTAAGTTTTAAATCCTTAAGCTTTTCGACCGTAGGATTATTAAGCAAGGATACCACCCCCTACAAAAGCACTACTGCCTCTGATGTTATCATGACTGATAATCTTTTCAGGGGGAGTTTTTGAAACCATGGCGGCTACTTGTTTTAGAATCATTCCAAAATATTTGTAGGAACAAGTATTCTTATCTAGAGCTTCCCGGCTGGCTTTTTCCATGATTGCGGTTGAATAGCTTTTACCCAGCCGCATGATTCCCATACAAGTCCTGTAGGTCTGTACCGGATATTCACGGCTTTCTAAAATATGTTTTATTAGTTCCCGGGTATTGGGGCCAACTTTTTCAGCCCAGGTCAAAAAACGTTCCGGATTCCAACCGGATACTGCTTGGTGGGCTTCCGGCATATGCTCGGATAAAGTTGTATATCGTTTGTACGGGTTGTAGTTTCTCGAATGGGTAGCCACTCGTTGGCTGCCAATATATATTTCAATAGTTTTAGTGGTTGCCCGCATTGAACACGGACTATTGACATAAGAGTAATGGACGCTATAAAAGAAACCGTCATAGTCCACATGATAATTAAATTGGAC
>DNPQ01000600.1:0-2300 GCA_003501335.1 Bacillota bacterium | reverse complement strand
GTTAATCTCATGGATACTAAAAAATTGCTTGTTCCTAAGTGCAGCAATAATTCTTCTTGAAACATGACCGACCATATTTTCATCGGCTGCTTTATCTTTTGGTTTGCCTGCCCTGGCCGGGATGATCGTAGTGTGATAATGAGCCGCCATTTCCATGTAGCTCTTATTGAGCACCGGGTCGACCAAATCTGCTTTGATAACGGCTGTTTTTGTGTTATCGGGTATGATAACTTTAGGGACTCCGCCAAAGTATTCAAAAGCTCTGACATGGGCATCCAGCCAATTTGGGATTTTTTCATCTCCAAAAGCGTAGGCAAATGGGTAGTCGCTTGCTGGTAATACTGCAACAAAGATGTATGCAGGCTTAATTTCTCCTGTCTCCCGGTCTACATAGGACATGGTATTGCCTGCCCAGTCGACTTCTAGTTCTTCGCCGGCTTTATGTTCTTTATGCATGAAGATCTGGTTGTCTTTTTTGAAGTCTCGATACCGGTCGCAGAATTGGGTATACATGATTCCATCAGGATGTTTTTCTTTCTATTCCTCCCATAAGAGCATTAAAGTGACGCTCTTTTTCTTCATTTGGTGGAATACATACTCCATGTCGGGTTCTGGCGGGAAATTTTTGTTTTCTAGCGATGGATAAAGCATTGACATTAATTGTTTGTCGCTAATTCCGATTGGCCACGTGATACCGGCTTTTTCAGCTCGTTCTAGCACTTCGGCAACGGTGGTTTTCCCACAATTGCAGGCTTGACCGATTTCTCTTAGGGATAGTTGTACTTCGTGTTTTAGTCTTAAAATCTCTTTTGCTTTTAGCATGTCCAGCCTCCTCATCGTTGGCCCCCTTTAATCTTCTGATTAAAGAGTACCAGTTGTTTTATCAACTCGACAAGGTGTCCAGATGTGCCGTTATTCTGTCCGAATAATTCCGAAACGCTGTCCGGATGTTTCCGGTATCAGTGTCCGGATGAGACCGAAATACGCATCTCCAAGTAATATCCCATCCATCAGCGCTGCGCTGTAGAGCAGTTCGTCTCTGCGGCAAAACTGCAGAAACCAGATGTCGTCGTACTCCTTTAATAGATGACTGTCTTCCGGAGTTAGTTTGGCCGCGGCCAGCTTAAATGGCCTATCACCTAACCCCCGCCCCTTCCCTCATTCTGGAAGCCGTTCATCTGGGACAAGGAAGGGGTGCCTTAATCCGTTATATTTTGCCTTCACTACAAGCTTCCGCTATCTTTACTAAAACTTTTTTGATATCTTTCTTGATTTCTTCATTTTTGATCCGGAACACTTTTAATCCTTTTTCCATCATGATTTGATCGCGTTCTTTATCTTTTTTAACCTAATATTCATGGACTTCCCCATCAACTTCTATTATCAGATTGGCGGATTGACAATAAAAATCAACTATATATCCGTCGATCACTTGTTGCCGCCGAAAATGTATTCCATTAAGCCCGTTTCTTCGTAATCGTTCCCATAAAATCCGTTCTTCAGGTGTCATTTGTTGACGAAGCCCTTTTGACATTTCAAACTTCGCCCGGCTAATTTTTTGACCTCTGATAAGCGATGGCACTTTATCATCCACCTTTTCGGATAAAGATGTTTTCTACATTTTGGCATAATATTCCATAAAAAGTCACCCCTTCCTTGTCCTAAATAACTGCTACGGGGACAGTTTGCGAAGGCCAGCTTGAACGCCAATTTCACCTAACCCCCGCCTCTTCCCCCATTCTGGAAGCGTTGGGTGACTTATTCAGTACTTTGATGGTTTAATGAGGACAGGCTTGTACTCGTTACAATCTTGATTTATATCCACAGGCTATTGCAATCTTGAACAATACATCAACTAAGTTAACAGCATGGCAATAAAAATTGAGGATATGCCCGGCTTCCTTATTTCAGCACAATATTTCATAAGGAGGCACCCCTTCCTTGTCCCAGATATTCATTGTCAGAATGAGGGAAGGGGCTGGGGGTTAGGTCAATAGGCATTCTTGACACTAATTTTCAAACCCTGATCTTCTCCATTCCCCGCCCCATCAGCGCCGCGCTAGAGATCAACTCGTCTCTGCGGCAAATCTGCTGAAACCAGATATCATCGTACTCTTTCAACAGCTGATTGTCTTCCGGGGATAGTAGCTCATCCGGGCGCTCCCCAGTTTGTTATATTCGGGGTCATCCTTGACGATCTCGTCGCAGATCTGGCAGAGCCGGTCGAGGAAGAATTTTTAACCTCTCTCCCGACGATGATTTTCGATGATGCATGTTCGACGAGGAGAGGTCGCGCGCAC
>DNPQ01000008.1 GCA_003501335.1 Bacillota bacterium | reverse complement strand
GACAAGACCCAGCTGGTGGCGCTGACCTTGGCCACTTGTTACAATACCAAAGTAGTTTTGTGGGGGATTTTTTGGTCAACCCTGACCATTCACATTTTCTCCGCCGGTATCGGCCGGCTGATCGGCGGCCATCTGCCGACAAACTGGATTCACTTTGCCGCCGGACTGGCTTTTATTGGTTTTGGATTGTGGACCCTGCGCGGCGATTCTCTGGATGATAATGAAAAATCCTGTGATACCCACAAAAAAAGAGGAATATTTTGGATGGTTTTTACAACCTTTTTCTTAGCGGAGTTAGGTGATAAAACCATGCTTACTACTGTCACTTTGGCCGCTGCCAACCCTTTTATTCCGGTGTGGCTCGGTTCCACCGTCGGTATGGTTCTCTCCGACGGCCTGGCGATTATAGTTGGAAAAATGTTAGGAGCGAAACTTCCCGAACGTTATATCCAAATCGGGGCATCCTTGATCTTCTTTGGCTTTGGAATTTATAGCATCATCGAAGGCGGCGAAAAGCTACCCTTTTATGCCTGGATCGGCGGCGCCGCAATCACCTTCATCTTGCTGTTTATTTTTTTTCGCCAGAGATTCCCTTTTGCAACAAAAAAAGAGGAGGAACATTCTTCCTCCGAGTCAAAAGAAGCAGTGGCTGCGTCAAAAACAAAGTGAGTATGATAGCGCTCCTTTATCGCCTATCGTCATCCGGTCGTTCTAAAAACAACCGGATTTCTTTTTATTAATCCGCAATGCGCGATTATCCAAGCCTCGCTGGGCGCTAAAATCCCGTCCAAATGGTCATATTCATGCTAAAGTCAGTTCAAATAAGTCATCTGCAACTTCCCAGGTCTGTTCTTGCCGCTCTAAATCCCGATAGATAATCCCGGCCCTTTTTTGTTTCTCTAAAAAAATCGCTAATCCCTTTTTAAATCTAATAGCCCAACGCAGCTAAAAATTTCAACGTCAATCCTTCACACCGCTCTTATGCCTAACATATCTATATCACAAAGGTTCAATCCGAAAGGAGTCTATTATGAAACGTTCTACAACACGTCTGGGGATTCTTTTAGCTATTATTTTCAGCATCAGTATTGTCAATTTCACTGTTGCTGCAGAACCCATGCCGGAAATCAAAATAGCCGGACAGTTCGGCCTGGTTTACGCTCCACTGATGATCGCCGACAAACTGCAAATCTTTGAAAAAAACGGGCTCAAGCCGGTTTGGAAAGAATACGGTTCCGGGGCCGCTGTCCGTGAAGCGCTCATCTCCGGAGAGGCCGATGTCGGGTTCATGGGAATCCCACCCTTTTTAATCGGTTGGGATAAAGGCTGTCCCTGGAAGGTGGCCATGGGTTTTGTCGTCGTCCCGGTGGGACTGGTCACCAACAACCCGCGGATCAAAAGTTTAAAAGATTTTAAACCCAGCGACAAAATCGCGGTTCCATCCCCTGGCAGCGTTCAGCACATCCTGCTCGCAATGGCCGCAGAAAAAGAACTGGGCTCCCCAAACGCTCTTGATACCAATATCATGGCGATGCCGCACCCTGATGCTGTTGCCGCCTTAATATCCAAGAAAGGACTGGCTGCCCATTTTACAACTCCGCCCTATTTATTTGAAGAACTGAACCAACCGGGTTTTCATTTGGTAAGCAGTGATAAGTCGATTTTCGGCCGTCCCTTCAGTTTTAACGTGGGGGTTGCCTCAAAAAAATTCCATGACGAAAAGCCCTTAGAATACTTGGGATTTGTAAAAGCCATCAATAACTCATTTGCGTGGCTCAATGGGAATATGCCGGCCGCAGCTACCATCTTGGCCCCTGAATTTAAATTAACTCCCCAAAAAACACTTCAATATCTGAAATGGCCCGGGATGGATTATACAACCAGAGCATACGGCTTGATGGAGTTTGCCTACTTTATGAAGCGGGCCGGATTTCTTAAAAAAATACCTACCAACGCTAACGAAATTATTTGGGAAAACGTAAAATTATAAAGTCTTTGTTACCGAGGAACCGTCATGCCGAATCTAAAAGTTACGAACTCCAAAACCTTTCACCAGATCCTATTTATTCTATCCCTGATGATTAGCTGGGAGTTGCTGGCCAGGATCGGGCAACTCCCAGCCTTGTTGTTTCCCCCTGTAAGCAGTATCTTGCATGAGCTCTGGGCCCAAACTATTAACGGTGAATTAATTCACCGCACCGGCTTTTCCCTCTATCTAATCGGTGTCGGGCTGGGACTCGCCATCATCCTGGCATTGCTATTAACGATTCTCGCCGCTTGTGTGCCGCTCATCTCCGAATGGGTGCAGGTTCTAATGGCGGTTCTTCACCCGCTGCCGGGAATCGCCATTTTACCGATAGTGATTCTTTGGCTGGGAACCGGCCCACAGTCGATTATTGCGGTCATCGTAATGTCTGCTGTCTGGCCCCTGGTGGCAAACCTTCTTACCGGAATTAAAACCATTCCCATCACCCAAATTGAAGTCGGCAAAAATCTGGGGCTCACGGGGCTGAGGCTCGTATGGTCGATTTTATTACCCGGCGCCTTTCCTCATATTCTAAGCGGCCTAAGAGTTGGCTGGGCCCGGGCCTGGCAAGCTGCGGTCGCTGCGGAGATGGTTTTCGGAGCCAGCGGCGGGGAAGGAGGCCTCGGATGGTTTATTTACAAAGAACGTTTTTTCATGGAAATTACGGCGGTTTTCGCCGGAATGATCGTTATTGTACTTATCGGTCTGATTGTTGAGAGATTGCTGTTTGAAGTCATTGAACTGAAAACCGTCCGCCGTTGGGGTATGACGACCAACTGAACGGAGGCCGGAATTTTAGGGGGCATCCATCCATGGAAGACGAATTGGTTATTCATAATCTCAGCAAAAATTTTCGAGTAGACCGTCGCGAGATTCAAGCATTTGAAGGCGTCGATTTTTCGGTACCGGAAGGTCGATTTCTATGTATCGTCGGTCCTTCCGGATGTGGGAAATCAACTCTCTTACGATGCATCGCCGGTCTCGAAACGCCCTCCCAAGGAGAAATCACTTGTGGAGGAAAATCCATTCAAAAACCCAGTAAAGATAGGATGGTGGTGTTTCAAAGTTTTGAGCAATTATTTCCCTGGTTGACCGTGCTGGGAAATGTAACCTATGCACTGCAAGTTACAAATGAACGAAAACCCCAAAAAGATACTTCAATCGCTGCGACCAGGGAAGAAAACGCCCGGAAATATTTGAACTTAGTTGGGTTAACCGGATATGAAAATTTTTTTCCCCATCAGCTATCGGGTGGCATGAAACAAAGGGTCGCTATCGCCAGGGCACTAGCTGTACAGCCCCGGTTCCTTTTGATGGATGAACCCTTTGGAAGTTTGGACGCTTTTAGCCGTAGTATTTTACAGGAGGAATTATTGCGGATCTGGCAGGAAACGAAAACAACGATTTTATTTGTGACTCATAGTATCGAAGAATCCATCATTCTGAGCGAACAAATCATCGTATTTAGCAGTAGCCCGGGTAAAGTTAAGGCGATCATCAACAATGATCTCGAAAGGCCCCGTTACCCTGAAACATCTGAATTTATGGGGCTTTGGAAAAGGCTCAATGAACTTTTAGGCCTGCATCCGAAAACAACCGCCCAACCCGTTCTCCGTCACCGGACCCTTTTTGATGAAGCAGAAGTTATTCAACCCATCCTCTAATCAACGAAAGCTTTTTGTAATATTTATCAAATAGCTAGGCAAACGTCACCCGGTTATGTTAATATTATGTTATATAAATAACTAAACCGGTACTCTTTCCAACGTTACTATAGGATCAAAAATAACCTTTATCTTACAAACAGGGGAATGATGAAGAATGAAACTTCAAAAAATAGCCCGTAAATTGGGAGAATTTACCCTTACCAAACTTGTAATCATTGGATTTACAACGATCCTGGTGTTGCTGACGATCATCAATATTATCGTTTTGTTCGGTATCCATGGAATCGTTCATAGTTATGAAACAATTATTGAAAATGACGCTATCCGATCCAATGAAGAACAATTGGCCAAAGTTTTCGATAATTTCAACTATGTATACCAATCCGCTGCCGGAGATATTATGAAGAACCAATCTTTATCAATGGATAATGGAACATCTTTAATGAGTTCCATGCTGGACATTGATATGAATACCAAGGAAATTATCACTTATTTAAAGAAAAACAATGTCAATGGCAATCAGATCATCCTGAAACGCTTAAATCGAAGTCTTACTTTCACCCGCTCCTATAAATCCACCAACGACATTACCAGTTTGGAAGTGCTCAACAATATTGAAAACGGCGTTAGCTCCCTGCAGGCAATC
>DNPQ01000140.1 GCA_003501335.1 Bacillota bacterium | reverse complement strand
GCGAACTCGTTTTATTGTTGATATCTGAGTATATCCATCCCCGCACGGCCATTGCCTGTGTACCGAGTTGCTATGTATGGCAGGGGATACCGGAGGGCTTAAAAAGCATACTGTTTCCCAAATCCAGTTGGACGTTTGGCGGCCAAGATATTCCTTTTGTGAAATTCCGCTACAACAGAAAAATAATCGCTGATATTCAACATAAAGAGTACTCATCTTGTCATATGAAATCCATCCAACGCAATAAAAATAAGGAAGCCCTTATTAAGGTGGAGCGTTTTAAGGGTAATTTATTATTGCTGTCAGCCCAGACCGATCATTATTGGCCCAGTCAATGGATGGGTGATTTAATGGGTAAAAAAGCTGCCGCTAATGTTAGCCACCGAACCTTAAATCTGGCAGGCCATTGTTTTTTGCAATACGAGGAATCAAGTCGTGAAATCATTGCTTTTTTAAATAAGACGTATCCGCATTCGGTTCTTTCTCAAGGGGCTTCGGCGAAGTAGAAGCCTAAAGGACATCATGGTCAAATGTATCAGGAAATCGCCCGCTTGATGGGCCATTGTTCCTCGGAACAGTTAAAGTTCTTGGCAGAAGTCCAAGATGGGATTGCGGATTTTTTGGATGAAAAGGCGGGGTAATAAAAAATAAGGTACAATCGTTTTATTTTTTCATTGGCTCTGTTCTTAAGAATGATTGATCGAGATATCTGTTTGATAAAATTAAATGCCAAAACAATATCTCCCGCAGAGGCGCGGAGAACAGCGAAATTATGATTTTGTATTTTTAGCTCAATTTAATAATTATTGATTTTAAAACTCTGCGCCTGCAGCACCAAAAGGTGCTGACGCCTCTGCGGGAGAATAAAAATGGACCTATAGGATCAACCATTATCGAATATATAGCCTTTTCATTTGATGTTTAGCAGCTAAACATAGGTTCGATATTAGTTAATCTATTTACAATCGATGGAGGTTATCCAATGAATATGCAAATTTACTATTTTTCCGGAACCGGTAATTCGCTTCACGTGGCCCAAGAATTAAAAAGGCGGATTCCGGAAGTCACCCTAGTTCCCATCATCAGCGCTTTAAATAACGAAAAAATCAAAACCAGCGCTGAAATTATCGGTCTGGTGTTTCCACTCCACGGTTACACCATTCCTTTTCCGGTCAAAGAATTTTTACAACAGGTTGACTTACAATCCGCCTCGTACATATTTGCAGTGGCGACCCGGGGTGGTTCGCCTTGCGGGGTGTTTGAGGATGTCGATGTGATTTTAAGGAAGAAAGGCAAATCCCTGGATGCTCATTTTTATCTGGAAATGCCCAACAATTTTCAACTGTTGCATTTTAAACCGGTAACGCCAGAGATGATCAGGGAAAATGAATTGGAATTGCAACGAAGATTAGCTTCAATTCAAGCGATCATTTTACAGAAACAAATCAGCCGCGCAAAAGATCATCGTAAACCCTTACCCTTTTTTAAAAGGAATATTTTATTCCCGCTTCTTAAATGGGCAGGGCAAAAAACCCGCTTTGGCCATATAGAAAAGAAATTTTACGCCGATGGGAAATGCAGCGGTTGCGGGATGTGCGAGCAAGTTTGTCTGGCGGAGAAAATCAGACTGGAAAACGGCAGACCGGTATGGCGCAAAGATATCCCGTGTTTATTTTGTTTCGCCTGTATCAATTATTGTCCCAATCAAGCGATTCAATTGAAAGGCTCCCAGACCTCAACCCAGGGCCGATATCATCATGGTGAAATAAGTCAGGCGGCGATTGCTGAACAAAAAAAGGGGCTATAAAAAATGAAACTTTTTTTCAAAGACCCACTTTTCGATATGCAATTACAAAGAACCCTCAGTTACATGGCTTACCAAGGAGCTACTATCGGAGAATGCCTGGTTACTGCCAAAAGAATCAAGGATGCTGATAGCGACAGCTGGTATGCTGAATGGCTGAAAACGGCCGCTCATGTGGATGAACTGGCCGAAAAAAGTCTTCAGGCGGGGCAATTCATCTCCGCCAGGGAAGCTTTTTTGCGAGCCGCTAATTATTACCGGAATGCCGCTATTTTTTTATATAAAACACCGGTGGACGACTGTTTATTCAAAGCCTACGATCGGCAGGTTACAGCATTTAAGCAGGCTGCCGCCTTATTTTCTCCGGCTTTTGAATTTGTCAGTATCCCTTATAAAGACGCCCAGGCGGGCGTGTCTTACTTACCCGCTTATTTTTGCAAAGTCGATGATACCAAGCGTCCGCTGTTGATTTTGAATGGCGGTTACGACAGCACCAAGGAAGAATTATATTTTAGTGATGTGGAAGCAGCTTTGCGGCGAGGCTATCATTGTTTGTGTTTTGACGGTCCGGGACAAGGGGAACTGTTAATCAAACACCATATGCCATTCAGGCCCGACTGGGAGAACGTAATTAAATGGGTGGTTGATTATGCTGTCACCCGTCCGGAGGTGGATAGCGAGCGGATGGCGTTGATGGGTTTGAGTTTCGGCGGTTATTTAGCCCCCAGGGCGGTAAGCGGAGAGCACCGGATAAGCGCCTGTATCGCCGACCCGGGACAATATGATCTGTATGCGGCCTTTAAGTTAAGAATTCCCGGCCTTTTAAAAGGTTTTATCGGCACCTCAAATCCGATAAAGAACTGGATATTGCAATTAATTTTCTATACTATGTTGAAGCGCCCAACCAAGGGATGGGCATTAAGACGCGGATTGTTGGTACATGGAGCAACAACGGTAAATGAATATGCCAAAATTACTAAAGATTACACCCTTAAAGGGTATGCCGATAAAATAACCTGCCCCATGTTGGTATGTGATACTGAAAACGATGTCATTGCGGCTTTTGCCAGTAAACTTTATGAAAATTTAGCGTGCCCGAAGGATTATGTCAAGTTTAGGGATGCAGACGGGGCCGGGACCCATTGTGAAGTGAGCAACCGGGCCTTGTTCCATCAAGTCGCCTTTGAGTGGCTGGCTAAAGTATTTGCAGGGAATTTTTAGGGGTTAAAAGCCACGATTAGCATCATTTTAAACCGTTCTTCCGCTAGGAGCGCATGGGGGACTCCAGCGGGCATCACGATGGTTTCTCCCTTTTTTAGGTGAAATTGTTCCTCGCCAATGGTAATTTCCGCCACACCATCCAGTAGGTAAACAAAAGCATCGCCGGTCGATGAATGAGAGCTGATTTCTTCCCCTTTGTCGAAAGCAAAAAGGGTAAGGCTTAAATTTTTCCCCTGGGCCAAAGTGCGGCTAACCACTTGGCCGCTTTGAAATTCTACTAGATTTTCCAGAGGCAAAGGTTTTTGATAGTCGATATTTTTTAGAAAATGAGGACTCATTTTTACGATAGCTCCTTTTAAAGGTCAATCTTTTCAATACTATGTCCTTTTGGGAG
>DNPQ01000346.1:17746-21258 GCA_003501335.1 Bacillota bacterium | reverse complement strand
AACTGCTATGTTCATGTTCATTTCCTCTTTTAATGATCTCAATCGCGCCGGCCGGACAGGTTTGCTGGCAAAGTCCGCAGCCCCGGCAGTGGTCGGGATGGTATTGGATGGTCCCGGCATTTTGTTCGAAGGCCCCAAAAGGACATCGGGTGCTACAAAGCCCACAACTTACACAAGAATCCGGATGAAAAACTGCAATGGACGGTGAGGCAGGCCAGGTCCGCCTGGCCGGATTACTCTGGAGCTCCCGTTGCGCCCGGAAAAGATAACAGCAATCTCCACAACAGTTACATATTCCTCCCGGGTTGAGGGTATGGACTAAACCGGCCTGATCCGCCCGTTCCAACACTTCCTGGGCTTGTTCCTTGGTTAGCGGGGTTGACCATCCCCGGTGTGAAAAAGTGTTGACACCGCTGCGGAAGGAGATACAAGTATCCGTCGGTAAATCACAATTGCCGGCTAAAGTCCGGCAATCGCATCGGTTGAGCCAGATCGGGCCGTTGACCGCATCAAGATAGTCTTTGGCCTGCTCCAGTGTAACAACCTGATCGGCGGTTGGAGCCGGAACATCAGGAGCGAGTCCTTTTAAATAGGCTTCAAAATACCATTGATCCAGCGCGATCCGGGTCTGGCGCGGTAAGGCCCGGTAAGAATCAGTTTCGGAGATGGCGAAAATATCCAAGCGGGTATAAAAACTGCCCACTGTATAATGGGTTTGGCTTTCATCACCGAACTGAATCACGCCCCGCTGATAGGCGCTGGCTAACAAAGCGTTGACCCGGTCTATTGTCCAGGAAGCGCCGTTTTTGGTTTGCAATAAATGATAAACATCAGATACCGTAAAAGATTCCTGTTCCAAGGACTCTATCAACAGCATTTCCTGGCTAGTTACCATTTGATCGATTACCGCCAAAGCGGCTTGGGGTACTTGAAACCGCTCGTTAAATTGGGTAGACGCCATTGCCATCTTCACCTTGCAGGCTTTCGCCTTTATTTCTTGATTTCTTTTTTGATCGCATCATAATATTCCTTGGCCACATCGGTGTATTCCCGTTTGTTAACATCGATTTCCGCATTCAGTTTGATGATCTTTTCATTATCGATAGTGGCGGTGACTTTATTAATAATCGCGGCCAGTTTCGGATTTTTCGCTAAAACTTCGTTGCGGATGATGGGAGCGATATTATAGGGGGGCCAAACATGTTTATCATCCACCAGTACTAGGAGCTTCTTGTCGACCAGGTTACCCTCGGTCGTATAAGCAACCGCCAAATCGGCTTTATCATTGGCCAGTACATCATATTTGAGGGAATTATCAAAGACGGCCTTGGATTTAAAAGCAAATTTGCCATAGGCTTTTTCCAAAGCGGGCAGTCCGTCTTCGCGGATATCAAATTCACCCTGGGATGCAAAACGAATTTGATGGGCGTTTTTCTGCAGATCGGAAAGGGTCTTAATGCCTAGTTTGTTGGCAATGCTGCGTTTGATGACCAAACCTTGGCTATCATTGGCGGCCGCATAATCCAGCCAAACAATATTGAACTTTTTCAGGTATTCGGATTTGACAATGGCATAGACTTTTTGGGGATCGGTGACCAACGGATGCTTTAAGATGGCCAGCAGGCCGGTCCCGGTATATTCCGGATAGAGATCGATCTCTTTATTGACAAGCGCCGTATGTACCACTGAACTGGCAATATCCAGTTTGCGTTCCACCTTGTAGCCGTTATCTTCCAGCGCCAAGGCGTAAATTTCCGCCAAAACCAGCGACTCGGTGAAATTTTTGGAGCCAACCCGGATGGTGGGGGTGCTTGGGGCGGCAAAGCATTCCGTATATGTAACCAGACTGGCCATAAGTATAAAGGCTGCGATAAAAGTGGTAAGCTTCTTGTTAAACATGATCATACCTCCTAAGGATTTTTTATTTAAACGCGTTGATAACGCGTAATCCACTGTTGCACCAAAAAAAACAATAAATCAGCGCTTAATG
This sequence comes from Bacillota bacterium, assembly GCA_003501335.1. Lineage (GTDB taxonomy): Bacteria > Bacillota > UBA4882 > UBA8346 > UBA8346 > UBA8346. The sequence continues at coordinate 19,268 of DNPQ01000346.1, read as the reverse complement.
AAAGGACTGCCACCGAGGCGCCGCCGATGATTAATAAATCCATCCGGTAAAGCCCCAGACCGGTAAAGATGATTTCTCCCAGTCCGCCGCCGCCAATGTAGGCAGCCAGGGTGGCGCTGGCGATAACTTCGATGGTTGCGGTACGGATACCGGTTAAAATCAGCGGCAGCGCCAGCGGTAATTCCACCTCAAAAAAGCGGCCCCATCTTCCCATGCCCATTCCGGTGGCGGTCTCTAACACGGCATCGGGAATGTTTTGCAGGCTTAAAACGGTATTGATTAAGATGGGGGGAATCGCCAGGATTGTCAAGGCAACCGTCGCCGGTAATACCCCGGTTCCCAGCAGGGGAATACATACAAAAAGAATGGCCAGACTGGGAATGATCCGTAAGAGACTAAAAAATTCCGTGAGAAACCACTGGACCTGTTTTGAATGGGAACCGGCGATTCCTAAAGGTACGGCAATTAAAATTGCGATCAAAACCGCTAAGGCGCTAATCTGTAGATGAGTTAGCACTGCGGTAAGGTATTCGGCGCTGTGAGTGAATAGGTAATTTTGCAATGCCGTAGCCAATCGTCTCATCTCCATCAAATTTTAATAATGAACGGGAAACTATTTATCTATTATTCCTATATGTTTAATATAATTTGATATGAAGTATATCTTATAAAAAATGGCAAGTCAATATCTTAAATCTATTTTATGGTAAATGTTTCATTAACATAACATCAAGAACAGCTTTGTATTTTGGAATTTGATTCATGATAGCTTTTTTAGAGGAGTTCTTAGATTACCATACAAACATATGTTTGCGTTTATTATATCATCCAAACGTATGTTTGAAAAGGGGTAGCTGTTTAAAACAAATAATCTTCGATTTTATGTATGGGTTTACTGATATTTAAGAAAGAAATCTCGGTTAAATCGTTGAATGTATGATTTGAGGTCTGTTAAAATGGTTTAGACTATGAATGTTCATACTATACTATCAAGTATATTTCAGTTTCGTTGGCCGTTCTTATTCTTTATATTTATCCTATTCGGGTATTTCTTTTTTCAGTATTCGTAAGTAAACGGCTGTTTTTGTCTGGACGACGGCTTTTTTCCATTCTGTTATGTTTCGGCGGACTTTTACCCTTGATTGAAGAACAGCAGTGTTAAGTATGACGGACCTGTTTTTACGGTGCTGTTTTCGCTACTTTTTTTGGGTGAGCGGCTCTCCGCTAGCCAGGTCCTGGATGGAGTCGGGGTATTGGCGGGAGGGATTTTGGTGGTATTATTTTCATACGGACCAGGCGGAATAGAGACCTAGGGGTCGGAAATCGTGATTCTAATATAGTTTCATATTGGATACTATGATACAAGAAAGTGGGTACTTGATTTTTAGGATAGTTATTACTATGATAATAGCCAATAAACCAATCTTGGGAAGTCCTTTTTCATAGATTGGACGGAAAGAGGGTATGAACAAATGAGTAAATTATCCGATGAAATGCTCATCAGGGGTAAGAAAATCAAAAA
>DNPQ01000346.1:0-17412 GCA_003501335.1 Bacillota bacterium | reverse complement strand
ATGCAGTATGTGGAGCATTATACCAAGCGAGCCCAAGGCGGCGCTGGCTTGATGATCGTTCAGGCGACACCCGCTGTGGATGCCGCCAAAAAACTGGGCGTTTGGAGCGATGAGCAAATGAAGCCGCTGGCAATGATCGCGCAAAACTGCCATCACTATCATGCTACTGTAATGATGCAACTTGCTTATGGTGATGTCGACATTAACGAATTATCAAGCGAGCAGATCCATAATATGCAAGCTGACTGTGTCGCCGCTGCCGTCAGGGATAAGCAAGCCGGATTTGACGGGGTGGAATATCATTTTGCCCACGGATTTACTTTATGTAAATTTTTAGACCCGACATCCAACCAAAGAAGCGATAGTTATGGCGGAAGTTTAGCCAACCGGGTCCGTTTCTTTACGGAAATCTTGCCCCAAGTCCGCCAGGCCGCCGGTGAGGATTTTATTGTCAGTGTCCGGATGGGCGGTAATATTCCGGATACGGCTGGCGCTATCGAAGTCGCCAAGGCTTTGGAAGCCGCCGGTGTGGATCTGCTGCATATTTCTTCCGGTATGAAACGGCCTGTCAATCAGGTTCCCCGGGATTTTAAAGGCAGTGTTATCGCCTATAACGGCAGCGTGATTAAAAAGAACGTCAATGTGCCGGTGATAGCCGTAGCGGAGATTTTTACCGCGGATACCGCTAAATTTTTAGTTGAAAATGATTATGTGGATTTTGTCGCCATAGCCAGAGGGATGTTAGCTGATGAAAATTGGGCCCATAAAGTGCTGGCCGGTCAGCCGGTCAACCAATGCCGCAATTGTGGCCACGGCCAGCCGCGCAAGTGTTCCTGGTTCGTTGACCACACTAAATGTCCGGCCAGGCTTTAAATCTTGTAAATCCTTAAGTTCTATTATATAATAAAATGGATTTAGGGAAGGGTGTATTTCGAATGTGGATTCGATTTTGCATGAAAGAATGCTCCGAACAACTGGATAACGATGAAACATTGTGCGGAGCCTAATCAAAGCGTAATGCTTTTTTCATCGGCCAATAGCTTGGGAACAGCTGAAGAAGAAGTTTTTTGATGCTTGTTTTGGTATGCTATTTGCCGGTAAAATGATGAAATAATGATAGGGCGGTAGGCGATGTTTTGTCTACCGCCTTTTGTTATATGATTTCCGGCATTTTTGGCCGGGAATCGTATAGGCTGTACTCCTTTAAAACCGGTACAGCAGAGCAGAGGGCTTGCGCCGATGGGCGCTTTATCCTCTGCTTTTTAATTTTAGATCAGGGGGAATTAAATTATGAAAGAAGAGCCAAATATGAATAAGATATATCCTCGCAGCCATGATAAGGAAACAGTATATCTCAAAAGTGTTATTACCAATCCCCATATTATTGTAGGCGATTATACGATGTATAACGATTTCAATTCAGATCCGGCCAGCTTTGAGAAAAACAACGTTCTATATCATTATCCTGTTAACAAAGATAAATTGATTATAGGGAAGTTCTGCTCTATTGCCTGCGGAGCAAAATTCATTTTTACAAGCGCCAATCATTCCTTGCACTCGCTTTCCAGCTATCCGTTTCCGCTATTTTTTGAAGAATGGGGGCTGGATGGGAAGGATATAACCCAGGCGTGGGATAACAAAGGCGATATTGTCATTGGCAATGACGTCTGGATTGGTTATGAAGCCGTCATTTTGTCGGGAGTGCATATTGGGGATGGCGCGATTATCGGGACAAGAGCGGTAGTAACCAGGGATGTTCCGCCTTATACGATCGTTGGCGGTGTTCCTGCCAGAGAGATCCGCAAACGCTTTGATGAACAAACTGTAGCAAAACTTTTAGAGTTCCGGTGGTGGGATTGGTCTTACGCAAAAATTAAAGCCAATTTATCCGCCATCATGAGCGGCCAAATTGACAAATTAGGGTAAATCGATATTCTCATGTAAAAATTAGAATCAATCCAACAACGGGTCAATTGCGGCCCGTTGTTACTGGATAAACGCAGCTAAAATCGTGACCTAACCCCATCCCCTTCCTCATAAAAAAGGAATAATCTGGGACAGGGAAGGGGGTGCTATTTTGGATGAACGGTTGAGTATGTTTATGCAACGATTGAGTATGCATACCGAAGGGTTGAGTATGCGTACGCAACAGTTAAGTATGTTTACGCAACGATTGAGTATGAATACCGAAGGGTTGAGTATACATGCGCAACAGTTAAGTACGCTTACGCAACGACTGAGTATGCATACCGAAGGGTTGAGTATGCGTACGCAACAGTTAAGTATGCTGACGCAACGATTGAGTATGCATACCGAAGGGTTGAGTATGTGTGCACAACAGTTCGTATGCTTACCGAACGATTGCGTATATGCGGTAACATCCGGACACTTTGTCGAGTAAAACAACGGGTACTCTTTAATCAGAACGATTAAAGGGGGCCAACGATGAGGAGGCTGGACATGCTAAAAGCAAGAGAAGGTCGTGTCTACTTGCGCGAAAGTCAGGCAGCAGAATGAGTTGAAGGTTTAATCCGCCTAATCAGTTGCTCGAAAATGGTCGGTCGAAATTTAATCCTGAGAATCTTGGTCAAAAATCTTGGTTGAACGTTTCACTTTTTGGCTTTTTTGCCCCTCCTCCCCCTCATTGATTTTTTTCAGCAGCTAAATGGCATATTTCTAGGATCTCTGTTTGTGGGAAAAAATTTAAAATCCCTGCTAGAAATGTTTATGAGGGCCATGAGGGGGATGAGAGCGTAAAAAATGAAAAGGGCGTCTTTAAAAAAACGGTGAGTCTGTAAATCCCGGTTAATCTTTTGAAAGGTTTAATCCGTCTAATCCGGCGTCTTTGAAAAAGGTCGTCTTTTGCAAAGACGCTTAATCCTGTAAATCCTGGTCGGTTTTTTGTTTTTTAGCCCACATGAGCCACATACCCAACATGATTTTTTAAAATACCTGGTAGAAACGTTTTATGCTGGTTATGTTGGGCAAGTGGGCATAAAAATAAAAAAGGGTATAAAATTTTTTTTAAGGCGCCCGGGGTTTTCGTGTTAATCATTGGATAGTGCTGCCTTTGTGGTCTAGAATATTAGAACAGGGGAATGTTGCAGAGTCTACCCCGGCTAGCGCGTCTAGTTTAAAACTAGACGTGACAACGAAAATTTTGGGGGCTAAATTTGGTCCACTATTCCATCAAATCTTAGACAATTTGTAACATTAAAATTCTGGACAAGTTAAGTTACTGCAACAATCTCTTAATAATATTTTAAGATAGCAAACAAACATCGTAAAATACCTTATTTAAATCGATGCCCTGTGAATTTATACTTAGAAGGATAAAAAGAAATTAATTGAAATGAGGAAATGGCATGCGTAATGAAAGATGGTTTCCCTACTTTTTGATAGCTCCGACAGTAATTTTAATAGCCGTGCTGATGCTCCTTCCGATAGCACAGGTTTTTAATTTGAGTTTGCGGACTTATTCATTAGCGAATTTTTCAGAAGCCGGTAAGTTTATCGGAATTCAAAATTTTGAACAGATGTTTCAAGATGGTGTGTTTTTCAGATCGTTACAAGTAACCTTTAAATGGGTGTTTTTTGAGATCGTTTTGCAATTGGTGATCGGAATTATTGCTGCTTTGCTTTTGAATAAACATTTTAAGGGCAAAGGAGCGGCCCGGGCCGTTACTTTTGTTCCCTGGGCCGTATCTGGGGTGTTGACTTCCATGTTATGGCTGTTACTGTTTGATCAAAGTATTGGGGTGATTAATGATATTTTAAAAAGGCTTTTATTGATCCGCGATAATGTGGCTTGGCTGGCTAACCCGAAGCTGGTTTTTCCATCGATTATTATTGCTGAACTGTGGCGTGGTATTCCTTTTTTTGCAATTACCATCTTAGCCGCGTTGCAATCTGTTCCGGCAGACTTATATGAAGCTTCGGATATTGATGGTTGCAACAAAACTCAACGATTCTTTTATATCATGCTTCCTTTATTGATGGAATCGATCGTTTTTTCTACTTTGCTGCGGGCGATTTGGGAATTTAATTCGGTCGATATGATCTTCACGTTAACAGGTGGTGGTCCGGCCCGTATGACCATGACTTTACCGATTTACTTAATGCAGACTGCAATCGTTGGAGGAAATTATGGATATGGTTCAACTCTAGCAGCTTTTACATTCGTCTTTTTATTAGGATTTGCTATGATTTACTTGCGCATTACCAAGGGAGGGTCTATCGATGAACAAGCTTAGCCGATTTGTTTCCCGGACAGTATTCTTTTATGCTCCATTAATAATCTTGATGCTCTTTGTTTTGCTCCCTTTTTTGTGGGCGTTATCCACTTCTTTGAAACCGCAAGTAGATATTATTACCAGCACAATTAAATATATTCCCAACCCGATTACTTTTCAAAATTATATTCGGGTTTGGACCAGGAACAATTTCTCACTATTTTTTTATAACAGTTTATTCCTGTCGGTTGTCTCAACCGTATTCATCTTGCTTTTTTCGGTCTTTAACGGGTATGCGCTCGACAGATTTAAGTTTAAAGGAAGCAAAGTTTTTACTTTTACATTAATAGCGACTCAACTTCTGCCAATGATCATCTTGCTAGTACCGTTATTTCTTATTTTTAAAACGGTTGGTTTAATCAATAACCGTATGTCGCTGATTTTACTATATTCGGTAACCCATATTCCGTTTAACACGTTACTGATGAAAGCTTTTATCAGTAAGATACCCGTTGAGATGGACGAAGCGGCGATGGTTGATGGAGCTACCCGTATGAAAGTAATTTTTTCCATTATTTTTCCGGTTGCTTTGCCTGGTATCGTTGCAACGGCCGCATTCGCCTTTATTGGTTGCTGGAATGAGTTTTTAGCTGCATTCTCGTTTATGACTTCCATGGATAAATTTACGGTGCCGGTTGGGCTTAAATTTCTCATCGGCGAGTATAGTGTTGACTACGGCGCTTTGGCAGCCGGAAGTATTATTGCCTTGATTCCGCCGATTGTTTTATTTGCTTATATTCAAAAGTACTTAGTAGAGGGATTGGGCGGCTCGGTAAAGGGTTGATTTCATTGTGCATTATCCGGTTATCCGGTTTGCAAATAAAAAGCAGGAGGAGTTAAGAATGAAAAAATTAATTTGGTTATGCCTCATTTTTGTAATGATTTCTTCAGTTTGTTTGGCAAGTCCTGGTAAAAAAGAAACCGTCACTTTCTGGATGGGTGCGATAACCCCTGAAAGAACCCAAGCATGGAAAGAAATTATTGCTTCATTTGAAAAGAAAAACCCTGATATCAAAGTGGATTTTTTAGGAGTCCCCGGTGACTATAGCGCTTATAAACAAAAACTGGATGTAGCGATTGCCGCTGGTATGGAACCAGATGTTTCAGCCCAATGTTATGCGGATTATATAGCGCGTGGTGTTTACGAGCCACTCGACAAATATGTCGAACATTGGAAAGATAAAAAATATTTCCCGGAAACTGCTTTTGATTCGGTCCGTGCGGAGGATGCTAAGGAACATAAATTGTATGGCATGCCTTCCTCAACGAATGTCCGTGTGATATGGATCCGACCGGATTGGTTTAAACAAGCCCATTTAAAAGTATTTAAGACCTGGGATGAACTTTTTGAAGATATTCCTAAATTAACCGATAAGTCCAAAGGAAGATATGGCTGGTCGATTCGTGGCGGAGCGGCAAGTGGTGAAACCATCGAACAGCTTATGTACTCGTATTCGGGAATTACTGATTATTTTACTTCCAACGGGAAATGTACGGTAAATAATCCATTGCATGTAAAATTTGTTGAGAAATATTTGGGATTATATAAGCAGTACACTCCTGAAGACGATCTTACTAAAGGATGGGCTCAACTCGCAGCTGGTTTCCAATCCGGTAAATGCGCAATGGTTTATCATAATCTTGGTTCGGCAAGCTCTCATGCTCAAGCGTTTAATAATGATTTCTCCAAATTTATGGCTGTTAATTTACCATTGAGTGTCAAAGGTTATCGGGTTCATAATGCGCTTTTTTCACCGGGTTACTCCATTCATAAATCGAGTAAACACAAACAGGCTGCCTGGAAATTTGTTTCTTTTATCGTGACCAAAGAAGCCAGTTCGAGTTATGCAAAAGTCGTTGGCGATATTCCATTGGATTCCAGAGATACTCAAGCCGGTTGGGTTAAGGAACGTCCATGGATTAAGACTGGCCAGGAACTGCTGGCTTCACCACAAACCAAATATTATAAAACTCCTTATTATTTACCGCAGTGGAAGAGTATTTTAGAAAAAGAAGTTGATCCGATGGTGCAAATGGTTATGATGAAACAAATGACCCCTAAAGAAATGTTGGACAAATGGGCTAAAATGATGGAAAAAGCCAAAACTGATTATGATGCAAGTGTAAAATAATTTTTTTCAAGGATTCCGACGATAAACCGAACCTTTCTTAATTTTGAGAAGGGTCTCGGTTTATTTTAATGAATTTCTTTTGGATATTCCGATTGAAAAGTCAACTTTTCAACCTAGAAGGAGGAAGCCGATGACCTCGTATCTTTCCTATTGGACGGGTCATGAAGTACGGGAGCCCGACCTAGTTCATTTTAAACATTTTCCGATTCGGTGTTATTTTGATAATGACAGCGATGAATTAATCAATTTTCATGGCAAGGATGGGAAGATTGATTATAATGTATATCGCCAGTTGCTCAAATCTATAAAGGCAATGGGGTATAACGCCATTGATATCCATGACCAGCTGGGCAGAGCGGAGTTTTACAGATGGGCTTCATATAAGAAATATTGGAATTATGTGGGGGATATTCATCATATTGAAAAGCTAATTGATATCATCCACGAGGAGGAATTGCTGGTCCAGATTCCCATGTATCTGGCCTGGGGATTTGACCCGATTGAGGAGTCGGATGAATGTTGGCATAAGTATGCGCATAAATGGAAGGAAAAATGGAAATCTTACATGGCTTCGGCGCTTGGAAAAGGAGATTTGTTTCTTCTCCGTCCTCGCTCTCCGGTGTATGATTCTAAGTATAAATGTACCTGTGATGATTGTTCTGCAAAAGGTGTGGGGGTAATCATGACCGAAGTTTTTGCAACAGCGGAAGAAATAATATTGGAAAAAAAACCGGATGCGAGGTTTGTATGTGATTTATATGCCGAAGGATATGAACTGTGGCGAAATGGGAGCTTCAAGGTCAGCGAGAAATGGCTTTTGATGGCTGCGGATAATGGATTTGGGAAGTTTCCTTCGCTGCCTGATATGGGAAAAGGACCGCATAAATGGGGCATATATCTCCATGCGGGTTTTTGGTTGAATCACACGGTACAGGATCCGCATCTAGAACCGCTCAGAGAAGCTGTGGAAGCAGCGTATGCATGTGGGGCAACCGATTATGTACTTGTGAACGGGCAGAGCTTTAAAAATTTCATATTGAACCTGGAAGCCGTGATGCAGATGGTCCATGATGGAACGGAGTTTTGCCGTAAGACCTTTATACAGAACTGGACAAGGCGTTTATTTGGGGTTGATGACGAAAAGCTGGCATACCGGATTGACTTATTGATAGAAAATATTGCCGAGGCGCACCGGGCGTTGGCTGTTTGCCCGGCTTGTCTTGATCCGCATGAAGACCTGGATCGAGGATTTACAGCGACTATGATCCAAGTGGTTTATAGGCTAATCCGTAGAATTAACGGAACTCATAATGAAGTTTTGCCTTACAACATAAACAAGGCAATGGCTTTAAAAATGGAAATTGAAAGATTGTATAAAGAATCACAGGCCATAGAACTCCTTATTCAAGACAGCGCAAGGCCGGCTTGGAACGATCAGTTTACCTTTCCGTTGGAGTTACTCAAGGAACAGATGTCATTTACTTTGGTTCTCTTTGAAGTGTTGGAAGAGAGGCGTGAAAAGAATGATGCTAAAATAGCATTAAAGGCATTTCGTTCTTTGGCGGAAAGAGGATCCAACTTAATTTTCTTTAAGGAATGGTATATCCCTGAAAAATCGCGGATGCATCATCCTATTCCTGAAGAGGATATTTTTACGTTTTAGTATTATATTTACATAGAGTGAGATACAAAGCAAAAATTAGATTATAATGTGAAATAATGGGAGAAATTAATGAACAATCCAATAACGGGGTTATTATCAATCAATATGTTTTTGCAATAAAAATGGGAGAAAGTTATGGTGAGATTATTGCAAAAGTTTAGTAAGAACATAATTGATAAACCTTTGAAAGTGAAATTATTATTATTCATTATGCCGGTGATAGTTCTTTCTGTCGCCATGACCGGCTTTTTTTCCTATTTTTATGCCATAAAACAGATTAAAAAAAATGCAGATGATTTGTTGAAAGGAACGGTTTATCAAACTGGGACATTTGTTAATGACCGCTTAGCGGCTATCTTTGAACAACTTGTGATACTTGAAAATGAACCGTCTTTTCAAAGACTTTTATTAAACGATTATCCATCTTCGGAAAGGTTCCAAAGGCTTCATGATGTAATTGATTTTTATAATCAATTGAATCAAACTTATCAGCGTTATTACCCGATGGTTGATTCGATTTATTTTCAAGTGAATGGCAGGGAGTTGCAAATTTTCGATGAAGCGCCTAACCGGGTTGGTATTCATTTGGAAGAATGGTTAAGTAAGTATCAGGGCTCTCCGAAAGGTTATTATTGGCTTAACGATCATCCGGATCAGGTTTTTTCTACAGTTCGTCAACGTCATGTGATCACGATTTTTAAAGTCCTCGATTCTCCTAGGACAACTACCAAAGGAATTCTTCTTATCAATCTTAAAAGTGATTATTTTAAGGAACTGCTTACCAATGGTAGTCTTGATAATAATAGTTATCTGGTACTGTCAAGTCCTGACGGCCAGCTTTTTTCTGACAAAGTTCCTCCTCGGTATGGTGTGACGAACAGCATTTGGCGGAATTTATTCCGTCATCATCCAACCCAGGGGATCATGAATATCAAAAGCCGGATGGGTCGCAAATTGCTGCTCGTTTTTTTTCAGATCAAGATAAACCGATGGTCGGTTGCTGTTGTTGTCCCAGAAAGGGATTTATTGGCAGAAGTTGGCAAGATCAAAAAAACTGTTTGGGTGATTGTCCTTTTAGTGGTATGTTTGGCCACGCTTGCCACAGTAATAATTGCCAATGGTTTGGTGATATCCCTGAACGCTCTGGTAAAACAGGTCCGGCGTTTTGAAAACGGTGATTATAACATCCAGTTCAACCATAGAGAAAATAATGAGATTGGCGTGTTGGCCAAAGCTTTAAATGGCATGTTGGGAACAATTCAAGACTTGTTATATAAAATTCAGACCGAGCAAGAGCAAAAACGTCAATTTGAGCTTAATGCGTTGCAAGCGCAGATTAATCCCCATTTCCTCTATAATACGTTAGGGTCGATTAAACACTTGATTGATATGAAAGAAAATGGGCAAGCCAGTAAAATGGTGAGCGCTCTTACTAATTTTTTCCGAATCGGTATTAGTAGGGGAAAAGAAATTATTACAGTAGCGGAAGAGCTGGAACACGTGCGCAATTATTTAATGATTCAAAAAATGCGTTATCAAGAAAATCTTGATTTTGAGATTAATGTTCATCCGGAAATCTTTAATTGTTATATTATAAAATTAATCTTGCAGCCTATTGTTGAAAATTCTATCTATCACGGTATAAAAAATAAAAAAAATACTTTAGGAATGATTAAAATATCCGGTTGGGGGGAAGGAGAGAACGTAATCATTGAGATTTATGATAATGGTATTGGAATGGATCAAACAACATTAAATCAAGTAAAGCATTCATTGCAAATTGCTTATCAAGAGGAAACAACGGTCTCTATTGGTTTAAGAAATGTTAATGAACGGATTCGTTTGCATTTTGGTTCTCAATATGGTTTGACAGTTGAAAGTATAGAAGGCCAATATACGTTGGTGCAAGTTAAAATTCCCAGTTCAATTTTTTAACGCGGAGGTTAACTTGACTAAATTAATAATTATTGATGATGACCATATAATGCGTGAAGGTTTGATTCGTAATATTCCATGGGAAAAGCATGGTTTTTTATTAGTGGCGACAGCAGCTGACGGGGAAGAAGGATTAGAGCTGATCAAAATACATCAACCTCAAATCGTTTTGACCGATATTAGAATGCCGTTTATGGATGGACTTCAGCTGGCAGAACGGGTTAAAAAAGAATTTCCTGAGATTAAAATCATTTTTTTAACTGCTTATGATGACTTTGAATATGCCCATAAAGCTTTGAAATTAAAGGTGAATGATTATATTCTAAAGTGGGAAGAGAACGAAGAAATATTAAATAAAGTGATTACCGCACGGGATGAGCTTTTAAATGAAGCCAAAATTGCTAAACAAATTAGTGAAAGTCGTTCGGTAATGCGTAAAGAGATGGTAAGGAGCCTGCTTTTAGGTTTCGTAATTGAAGAGCAGAAACCGTTTGACAATTTTGGAGATTTGGATTTTCACGATAAGTTTTTCACAACAGTAGTGATTAATATTGGAGGATTAAATCAGACAAACGCCGGAATAGCGGAATCTGAAACGGGACTCGTTCTAAATATGGCCGAATCTGTTCTATCAAAATACCGGCAAAATTTTTTGGGAGTGAATGTTGATCAAAACTCTTGTATATTGCTTAATTTACCTGATGATAATTACTTACAATTAGAGGGCAGAGAACCAATTTTTCAAAAATTGAAGCATGAAATTGAAAAATCCCTAACGCGTCAGGTAATGGTAGCTGTCGGTAATATCTATGAAGGATTGGAAAATATTGGTGTCTCCTATCGGGAAGCAATGGTCGGGGTGAATTTGAGAGATATATTAGGCAGTTCGTCGGTGATTTTCTACAAAAACCTTAAAGAAGGAGCACTTTCCCATCAAGTTTTAATAAAAAAAATTATCAATTATGTTGATGAAAATTATCAAAAGGAAACAATTTCCTTGAATGATTTAGGCGTGGCAGTGCATCTTAGCCCTAATTATATCAGTAGTCTTTTTAAGAAATATCGCAATATTACTTTCAGTGAATATTTGATAAAGGTAAGGATGGATAAGGCCCAGGAGTTACTAAAGTATACCGATTTAAAAGCTTATGAAGTGGCCGAAAAAATAGGATATACCAATTCACAATATTTCAGCGTATTGTTTAAACAAACGACCGGTTATTCTCCAACAGAATATAAAAAATTAAATTTGATCAAAAGAACGGAAGATAATTGTTAATTGATTTCTTAAACGACTTTAATTTATAAAAATAAACGGACTTCTAGTCAGTAGCAATTTAGTTAAAAAGACGGTTTAGCCGAAAAAATGGAGGTAGTATGATGGCGGTTTTCGATATTTTACAATATGGCGCTATTGGAGATGGCAAGACTAATGACTCTCAGGCCATTCAAAGGGCCATAAATGATTGTGCAACGGCTGGAGGTGGCCGTGTATTGCTTCCTGCAGGAAGAACCTATTGTTCGGGCCTATTGGTTTTAAAATCAAATATGGATTTTTACGTGGAGAATGGAGCGCGTTTAATAGCAAGCGGCAACAAAGAGGATTATCCGCCTTCCAAATACCGTAATAGTACTACTGGAACTATGAGTAACGGTTTGGAAAGCCCTCATGCTCTTATTTGTGCAGTAGGAGAAAATGACATCACTATTTCCGGTGGCGGGACTATTGATGGAAATGCGGAAGCCTTTATGGATGTCGTCACGCCTTATCATATTTCCGGGATTATCTTTCCACGCCCAACTTTAATTTTTTTAGGAAATTGTAAAAGAGTCACTATAACTCAAATTACATTACAAAATTCAAGCTCTTGGGTTCTTCATCCGGGCGGCTGTGAAGATATATTGATATCCGGGATACGGATTCTTTGTAACTTAAAAATGGCCAATAGCGATGGTATCGACCTGGACCATTGCCATAATGTCCGTATTTCCAATTGTTATATTGAATGCGCAGACGATTGTATCGTCTTGAAAAACACTAAAATTCTCGAAGAATTCGGTCCATGCGAAAACATTGTTATTACAGGTTGTACAATGGTTTCCACCAGTGGCGCTTTTAAAATAGGCACCGAAACAGTTAGCGACTTTCGAAATATTTTAGTCGATTCTTGCATTATTTATAACAGTAACCGAGGATTGGGAATTCAGCTGCGGGACCAAGGCAATGTGGAAAATGTCCGGTTTACAAATATTATCATTGAGACACGCCGGTTTTATGAACGTTGGTGGGGTAAGGCGGAACCAATTTATGTGACAGCGCTTGACCGGAATGAAGATCAGAAAGCCGGTAGTATCAAGAATGTTTATTTCTCCAATATTACTTGCAAGGGGGAAAACGGGGTTTATATCTGTGGGCAGGCAGATAACCCGATCGAAGAGATAGTATTGGATAACGTGAGAGTCGAGATTGATAAATGGACCAAGTGGGAAGGGGGTATTTATGATAAACGCCCATGTATTGATGAAGGGCTTGAACACCGGGATAACGCAGGCGTATACTGCGCTCACGCCAAGGATGTGACCTTACGCAATGTAAAAGTGGTATGGGGTCAAGATTTGCCGGATTACTACGGCGCCGCTTTAGAAGCGGAAAATGTAACAGAGTTAAATTTGGAAAATTTCAAAGGAAAAGCGGCTATAGCTGGAAAACAAGACATTCTTATCCAATAAACTGTACATGAGGGCCTTTGAAGTGGTGAAAAAATATAAAAATCTTTCAGGCTTTTCTGAATGCTGGTTGATAGCTTTCGGAAAGGCCTGAATAAAAGCTCAACGCTTCTTTGGGAAGAATTCCTGAGCGTTTTGAATTTTCGGGGACTTTTTATGCATGCTGAGAAAGACGCAAGGTTTTGATTTCATAAGGTTTTAAGGTTGTTTTGATGACTTCGTTTGAAAACGGAATTTCCCACAATTTATTTTCCAGCATATCACATTCGAACACCTTGGCCGCGGATAGTTTCTTCAGTTCAATCGCGATCTTTCGGAGTGAGCCGTGATTTTCATAAATTCTGATCAGTAAATCCCCGGAGTTATCTTCACAGTGTTTTAGCGTTTCCAAAAAGACGCCATCCCCATGAAGTTGAACAAAAGAATCGCAGGTTTTTATCCCGGGTTGTGAATTTTTATCCATGTAGGTGATGAGTAAAGGGTCGTTAAAGCAATAGCCTTCCCGATCAACCCGGGCTGCCCGCCATCCACCGGAATGAATCAGCAGCGCATACCGAAAATGATGAGTGCCCATGTCGCAGGTTTTATCGGGATATCGTGGCGCTTTTAATAAAGTTAGCCGCATTTTATTGTTTTTAATGTCATATCCGTATTTGCAATCGTTGAGCAGGGCTACGCCAAAATCGTTTTCTGATAGATCAGCCCATTTATGGGCCGATACTTCATATTGAGCCTGTTCCCATGAAGTATTATTCCGGGTGGAACGTTCTATATTGCCATAAGCAATATCATACGTGGCTTTCGTTGCATATACGTCAAGGTCGAAAGCGACTTTTAACAGTTTTTCCGTTTCAGCCCAGGAAATCTCTGTTTCAAAGTCAATCCGCCGGGTTTCGGCCGTAAATGAAATCACTTGCCGGATTTGGGATTGGCCAAAGTTTCTGACGATCTCTACCGTAGCCAACAGAGGTCCGTTTTCTAAGATGTTAAAAGCGGAAACCGTATTCATAATTTGAGGATTTTTTAAAGTTTGTTCATTGATATTCCAAGCGTCATAAAAATCGTGGACTTCCGAAAAAAGTTCAAAATAGTTGCCTTGGCCATTTAGGATCTCGCGTTGATTTTCCTTATCCAATATACTGACAATATTGCCGGTCGATTTAGAAAGGAGCACTTTTAGGATACGGTTTTCCAACCAGTACTCCTCGGGAGATTCAAATAACAACCCATCTCCTGTTTGAGAAGGGCACTCTGTATTTTGAACCTGGATTTGAAAGACTTTATAACCGAAAGATGGGATATCTTTGGCAGTAAAGAGTACATGGCCGTTTCTTAAACGTTGGCAAGCCACGGAAGAACGAGTGGTCAAATCAGTAATCAAAGCACCCGCCGGAATCCCGGCGGCTTCGATATATTCTGAACGGGAAAATGAAAATGTGTTGACCGCAACAATTTGTTTTGGAGCTTCAGAGTTTCTGGTTGATGCCGGAAATAGTCGGGTAAGGGTCTGATCACAAAGGTTTTGCCCGATTTCAAATGCCGTCTTGTATTTTTCCATGGCCTCCTGGCGGCCTTCCGTTAGGCAGCTTCCCGGGAGAATGTCATGAAATTGATTGAACAGAATAAGCTCCCATCCTTCATGGATCTTTTGGTGCTTTTGGGCATCATATCCCGACAAACTCATTAGAATTTCAACATCCCGGTAAAGAAATTCCAATTTGCGGTTGGCATGTTTGATTTGGGCTTGGGACGTGTAGGTTCCCTGATGCCATTCAAAATAGAGTTCTCCCTGCCAATTTGGAAGGTCGGTCTTGGTTTGATTGATTCTTTCAAAAAATTCATGGGCTGTGCCCATGGATAAATTGACAGGCCCCGGCGCTTTATTAAGACGTTCGATTTTTTCGATCATTTCCGGAGTCGTCCCTCCGCCGCCATCTCCGTATCCAAAAAGATACATTATTTGGGGATAATTATTTTTTTGATGGTATTTTTTCAGTCCCATGCAAAGATCAGGGAGTTCCATTTTTCCATCATAGCCCGAAAAAGGATCGAGAACGGAAATAACTTTGCTGCCGTCGATTCCTTCCCAGGTAAACAAATTATAAGGAAATTCATTGACCGTATTCTTTTGAAGCTTGAACGTATAGAAATAACGAATACCGCACTTCTGGAAGATCTGTGGCAGGGCCGCCGAATAACCAAATGTGTCAGGAAGCCAGCAGATATCGGAAATCTCGCCGAATTCTTCTTTGAGAAATTTTTGACCGTATAAGAATTGGCGGATTAGGGACTCCCCGGAGGGGATATTACAGTCGGACTCGACATACATTCCGCCCACCACTTCCCAACGGCCCTGACGGATATATTCTTTAATCTGCTGATACAATTCGGGGTAATATTGTTTGCAAAGTTGATACAAAATTGGTTGGCTTTGGGTAAAATGAAAGGTTGGATATTTTTCAAGCAATTGCAGCATATTAGAGAAGGTCCGGGCGCATTTCCGGACCGTTTCTTTGGCTGGCCAGAGATAGGCCAGATCTAAATGGGAATGTCCAATTCCCTGAAGGGTTGGCATTTCTCCGTGTTTGCCGGTAAAAAAATGCAACTTTAGATACTCAGTGACTTCGTTGATTTGGATCAGTAACTCCGGGCGGGGAGAAAAAGGTTGCACATGCTGATGAACATAATCGATCAATTCAGCAACGTTCCTTTCCTCGAATTGAAGATAATATTCATATAGGAAATCGACATCGGCTACAAAGGAAGCGATGGACGGATTGATTGCAACCAGAGCGGCCTTTTTGAAAATATGCGGGCCGTACTCTTGTCCTAAATGAGCGGCATGGGCCGACTTTTGCCATTGAAGGGTGGATTCCACCAAAATTTCGAAGGATTCGCCCGGTACGGCCCGATCCGTAATCGTAACCATCTTGCGGTTGATATCCAATCCCTGGCGTGGGGTACCATTGATATAGACTAAGCTTTCGCCCATGTTGTCAAAGATGAGCTGGGTGCAATGATCCCGAAAAGATTCGTCCACGGTGATGGTACTTTTGAAAAAGGCTGTGCTGCCTGTCCAGATTTCGCCTTGTTGAATAGAACGCCACTCTGTAAGATAACGGGTATTTTTGGGGGCTAGATATTCAGCTTCCCGGTATTGCCATACCGGAAGCGGTAATTCAAGATCAGGTATGACTGCCCGGACTTTACCAATAAAGGATGCGCTCGTTCGTAAAAAATGATTTTTATCCATGGAGTTCCTCACAACTTTTTAAATTATATCCACTCATAAGTGAATTCTAACACCTTCATAACATTTTATTAATAAGATAAAATGGGAACATTGTTTGTTAAAATTGAATGTTCTAGTTAAAAGTTTGGGGGGAAGCCCGGGCATTTTTCGCCATTCTGTCTGAAATGGCGGGGAAGGTTGCTTGGGTCAAAAAAGCATAAAGAAAGTTATGCGAGGCAATGTCATCAGGCTATCATGGGTATATTTTCAGGTTTGTTTAGTAGTCTTCCACCCCGGCTCTGCACTAGCCGAAGAAAACGAATTGAAGAGAATATCCCTGGGTTGGCTGCTCATCTTAGGCTTGCGAGCAAGCCTAAGAATTTAGGTTAGAGGGCCGGTTCCTTTCAGTCCTGTTCGGTTAAGACCAACGGGCCGTTCTTGGTGATGGCAATCGTATGCTCGTACTGAGCCGACAGACTTCCGTCCACAGTTCTGGCCGTCCATCCGTTATGATCAACGGTCAGTTCATAGGAACCTATATTGATCATCGGTTCGATGGTAAAAACCATTCCTTCGCTGAGCATGAGCCCCCTGTGGGAGTGGCCGAAATGGAGAACCTGGGGTTCTTCATGCATACTTTGGCCGATACCATGTCCTGTAAAATCGCGTACTACGGAAAAATTATTAGATTCGGCATGACTTTGAATTGCATGGGAAATATCACCGAGCCGTTTGCCTTCAATGGCTTTTTCGATACCCATGTAAAGACACTCTTTCGTCACTTTCAGGAGTTCTTCGGCTTTAGCGGATATTTGCCCCACCGGATAAGACCAAGCGGAATCAGCCTGCCAGCCGTTAAGGTTGACAACCATATCAATCGTGACGATATCACCTTCTTGGAGTGGAGTTTGCGTCGGGAATCCGTGGCAGATCTCATTGTTAACGGAAGCACAAGTCGCGAAGGGATAGCCATGATAACCCTTTTGTTCCGCTTTTGCTCCATGAGCCTGAATGAATTCATCGGCGAAGCTATCGATTTGCAGAGTCGTTATACCCGGACGGATCATCTGCCGGATTTCACGGTGGCAGGCAGCCAATATTTTACCCGCCTGCGCCATTAACTCAATTTGTTGCGGGGTTTTAATGATTACCAATCTTGATTCCTCCCTAAATGTAACAAGAATGAAAATAAGTTATCTTGAAAGGGACGCCGTTTTTTTGCCATTTTAAAGAATTCAACGGTTGGTCGATATTTTTAATTATAGTCCGTTTCCGAAATTGTTAAAGCGATTTCGCTAATTTGAAACCATTATTTCATATTTCAGCGACTCGAAAAATAAAAGAGGGGCTGTCTCAATAGAGACAGCCCCTCTTAATCCTCAATTTAAGCTTTCATATCAATTGAGGCTTTCGGAGTTCTATTCATTGTAG
>DNPQ01000341.1 GCA_003501335.1 Bacillota bacterium | reverse complement strand
CATCAATTCCCAGCTCATCAAAAAAGCAATCATATTATCGGAGATGAGTACGCCGATCATCGCCAGAATAAAGCTGTTCACCAAAAAATTAAACAAACCCACATTTCGTTTCTGGTAGTAATGGGTTAGATAACCAATCGAGTAAATCGATACAGCGAATGTTAAAATGGATAAAGCCAAGATAAAAAACGCTGATAGCCGATCAATGCTCATCTCAAGAGAAATATAAGGTACTGATGTGATTAGGTTCCCCAAATATATTTGATCAATATTCGATAATAAGTGAGTGAGCGTTGCCCCAATCCCGGTTAACGCCCCAACGATAGTAATAATATTGGGAATTACATTGGCTAGTCGCGGTCTCCGGGCAAATACCAGCGCCAAAATTGCCCCTAAACCGTACAAAGAGATCATCAGGATCATTAAACCTGAAATTATAATGCTCATGCTCGTCATTTACCCCCTGGAATGAAACTGGTAAGATCAAATAAAAACGGTGCAATCTGGTATCCCCTGGAATGCACCGGTACATTAAAATAAATGGATTTTTGCTTATGGAAATTCTTTAAGCTCATTTTTAAAGCCTATGTCCTTACTTTTGATTGTATCTGTTTTAAAGTTTATACATTCAAACTTATGATGTCAACTACAAACCGATTAATTAATCTATTCTAGCATTTCTACAATTAAACCAGGTAATAAATTCCAACTCCCCTTGAGTAACCCAGATAATTGTATTAACCTAATTGCTATCCCGCCCATCATTCCTTTCATTTATCTGGGGTGATCTGCGACCATCCGTGGTTCCTTTAATACTTTTTATTAAACCACGAGGAAATAAACACATTGCAAAAGTACTCTTACGTATACCGATGCGAAGCTATGGGAACAAACAGGGAATAAAAAAACCGTCTCAAAATCTGAGGCGGTTTTTATTTTGGATATTTTAAAAGTTTCATTTGTTCACAATTTGTCGTACTTCTTAGGAAGCATTTTCCACTTTTTGTTTCTGGCCTTTAGCTCTAGCTTGGACAACTTTATTCCAGGCTTCCTCGGGTAAAGGCTTATCAAAACTGCGGAAACCCGCTAACTGGAAACCGTGCTTTTTAGCTAATTCTTTGAAAAGGCCAATGCTTTCGGTGTTAATGTCAACTCCCAAGCTATGATGCTCGTAACGTTCTTCCAAAGCCAACATCATCGTCTCGGACATACATGCATAAGCCAGACCCTTTTCAAAACCGAAATTCCAACCGAGATCTGGAGCACCCGGAACTGCAATGACTCCCCCATCAATCACTAAAACATCCGGTCGAGCCTCTTTGACTTCAGTGCTCACATCAGCCGGTCTAGCAACATCACAGACCACAGCTCCAAATTTAAGCATGTCCGGAGTGATTAAACTATTAACTTGGCTTGTAGCTGTTACAACGATATCCGCGGATGGTAAGTAATTTCCCAAATCAACCGTATAGATAATAGGCGATTCTTTGGCGACCAATGTTGCGAACTCCTGAAATTGCTCAATTTCAGCATCCGGAGCCGGACATAACGGATGGTTTCTTACAAAATCATAGATTGCTCCTCCCGAATGAAGCTCCTCCCGGCTCAAAAACTGGTATATTTCTGCGATGAGTTTCTGTAGCCGTCTGCGGCCATGTTCCTCATTGTTTGGATTACCAATTAAAATCAAGGAGTTCACCTTTTCAGCTAAAAACAAAGCCGTAGCCCTGCCGATAGAACCAGTAGCCCCAACCACTGCCGCTATCGTCTCTTCAATAGGAACTCCTAAACGCCTAGCCGCTTCCAAGGTAGCATCAACTGCAGCAGCTACTGTATAACTATTTCCGGTCGTCAAAGCTACACCGAGATTACGCAACTCACGACCGCCTTTAGTCACCACCGAAGTGTACGCCCCTAAGCCCACAATCTTGGCACCCCGTTTTTTTGCCAGATTGACTGCAGCAGTCAATTCTTTCAGCACTTGTTCATGAGGCATATTCATCAATTCTTCCGAAGTACGGGATACACTAATGAACTCACCGTATGCTTTTTTACCGGTTTTGGAAATAATTCGCGCTTTCGAGACTACAAACGGCTCCAAACTATCATTAACCCTGTCAAATAAATCTTTAATTTCTTCAGCAGAAAACATTTCCAGTGATTCTTCAAATTCACGGTAATTTCTTAAATACAAGGGATGAACTAAAAAAGCGAAACGACCCTCATCCTCAGTCCCCGGCAAGATGGGTTCTTGAGGAATATATTCCTTTTCGACAAAAGGAGGTACCTTCTTACCAACCAAATGCGCTAAGAAACTTGCAGTATTCCCACTCGCAAGACGCACCGTCATTCGTTCAATCGAATCCACTGCTCTTTGGCATTGTTCTTCACTGATAATTAACGGCGGTTCCAGACGAATAACCTTAGCTCCATTCAAAGTGGGAGCAACTCGCAATTTTTCTACATTTAACAGATAGCTTGAAACTATCGGTGACAAAAAATCCTGTTCCGCAATAATTCCCAGCATAGAATGAGGAAGGTTGTCCGGTGTCACCCCAAGCTCCAAACCAATCATTAAACCGCGTCCCCGGACTTCTTTGATAACCCAAGGGTATTTTTGCTGGATTACTTTTAAACGTTCAAGTAAAAATTCACCCTTGGCCTTAACTTCTCTGATTAATTGATTATTATTACGGGTAAGCATGTCAAGAACCTGCAAACCGACTCTGCATGCTAAAGTATTACCGGCAAAAGTTGACGAATGCTTATTGCCAAAGTCTTCTGTAAAAACGTCTTCTGTGGCTAAACAAGCCCCAATCGGTATGATTCCGCCGCCTAATGCTTTGGCGATAGTCATAATATCCGGAGTAATCCCCGATTTTTCGCAGGCAAACATTTGGCCGGTTCTGCCAAGTCCGCTTTGGACTTCATCAACAATCAGCAAGGCCCCATATTGATGGCATATCTCCAGGGCTTTACGAAGATAATCATCGGGTGGGATGATAATACCGCCCTCACCCTGAATGGGTTCTACTATAAAAGCCGCATAGGAAGAAGAATTTTCCTTTAATATTTTTTCTATTTCATTGGCATCCCCATAAGGTATCTGGGTAAAACCCGCAACCGGGGCTCCAGTGCCTTTCTGATAAAGCTCTTTTCCCGTGGCCGACAAGGCCCCCAGGGTTTTACCATGAAAACTATTTTTCGTATAAAGGATTCCAAGTCTCCCCGTCCGAAACCTGGCCATCTTCAAGGCCGCTTCAACTGCCTCAGCACCGCTGTTTGCAAAAGTTACATATTGTAATCCTTTAGGAGCTATCTGGATTAAACGGTGAGCCAGTTCTCCAGCTGCCCCTAAATAGGATGGTTGAGTAAAACTAGGTTCGCTGCTCTCTTGAACTTCCTGGATGGCTTGCCAAATTTCCGGCGGATTAAACCCGAAGGGCAATGCCCCATAAGACGCAATAAAATCCAAATATTCCGTTCCCGATTGATCGTAAAGACAACATCCATACCCCTTGGTATAGGTCTTGTCCATATTTAAAGTGCGTAATTGTTTCGCTAAATGCGGATTGACATTCTCTGCAAAGAAGTGCATAAAAGGCCTCCAATCCCATTATAAATAAAATCTTACTTAGTTTAACACTAAAAAGCAGCTAAAGTCAAACTATAATTAGAGCTGCTTTCAAGAGGAAAATTCAACTGCGTGTGTTTTTTAAGCATCAACTTTCATTAACGTAATCTAAGGCTGGTTCAATTTGCTCTGATCCTCCTGATGCACCCAAAACCAACTAATGCGCCGGGGCTTTTTGATGATTACGAAAATTATTCCGCTGATGCAAACTATAATCAAGCATAAATAGAGCCAAGAAACAGGATCCCAGTTAGACATATTATTCCCGACCGGTGAGAGCACGGCCAGTTCACCCGTTTGTAAATTAAATGAATGCAGCTGCTTTTCTTGACTATACCGACCTTTTGAAGAAGCCAAAAGATCTAAAACCCGCGGCTCAATATTATGGCCCGAACTGCCACCGATAACCCATTCCCCTGTTTTACTGTCAACCTTCCGGAAAAAATCCTCACCAAAGCCGTCGTAAGATCCTACATAGACATAATATTGCCAATTTTTCTGAGGTATACCGATATATTGTTCAGGTACAAAAGCCCGAATGGTTTGCCCGTCGGGGAGTAGCTCTACTTTCAAAGTATGAACCCTTATTGTATGCTGATCTTCAAGAATTAATAAGCGGCTATTTCCCCAACCAACGATTTGCAGACCAATCTCCCAGCCATACTTGGGATTAAACTTAATATTAGCGCCTGGATATGGCGGGGTGGCAAGTCCAATGCCGGGTTGCTTATTGATAAAAATCCGCAGGTTTTGATGAATGAAACCTTCCGGGGCCACCCACGGATTGGTCACCTTTGTGAACCGGGTATCAAAGTAAACCCAACCTTTGCTCCCTGGAATAACCTTAAATTCAGTGATATCAAACAAACCTCGATAGGGCTTAAAAGCTATATTCGTCGGATACTGATAAGTTCCATACCCGGATTCATCGCCCAAAGCATCATGCATGTCAAAATATACATCAGGGGCATCTGCCCAAGCCGCAAGTGATGTTATCAGCATTAATAGCAGCAATACGTGAACACTTATTAAAACCTTTATTTTCATCATTAACACCCCCACCGTAATGTATGCGGGAGTATTGAAAATATTCTAATCGATACGAATAACTGCCAGTTCTTGATCAGGGTCGATGATTTCGCCCGGTTCCGCTATAATGGTTTGAATCATACCATCAACTGGTGAAGGTACGACGAACTCCCCTTCAGTTAATAAAATGACCAGAATATCTTGATCAATTTCGACATGATCGCCTTCCGCGACGAGCCACCGTATAACTTTAGCCGGAGTTTCTTCCGTGTTAAGCCACTGGCACTTGATGCTGATTTCCCGCTTCATTCTTGGTCCTGATAAATTCTCGGCAACCGGTTACTGAGCATACAGGTTACCTCATAATTGATAGTCCCAAGTTTTTCAGCCAAAAAATCCGCCGAAATAATTTCCGTACCGGACTTCCCTATCAATACGACTTCATCACCAATTTCAGCCGTGTCATCTCCCAAATCGATCATACATTGATCCATACAAATTGAACCGACAATGGGATATTTTTTCCCTTTGATGATGGCCTCAGCTTTATTAGTCAGCATCCTCGACCATCCATCTGCATAACCAATCGGTATCGTCGCAATCGTACTCTCTTTTTGAGTATGATACCTCTGTCCATAACTGATTCCGCTTCCTGTGGGTACCCTTTTCACAAAGGTTATTCTGGCTTTCAGTGTTAAGGCCGGCTCCAGCAAAGCCTTATTGCGATCAACCTCATTGGATGGATAGAGACCATATAATATAATTCCCGGCCGTACCATGTTAAAATAGGATTCAGGCAGCTCCATGATGCCGGCGCTATTGGCTAAATGAACTTTCGGAGGCAATAAATCCCTTTTTTTTAAAGCTTCAATGACTGAAATAAATACTTGAATTTGAGACTTCGCATAATTCTTATCTTTTTCATCCGCAGTAGCCATATGCGAAAAAATTCCTGTAGCATGTATTCCCGGCAATTCTTTGACTTTACCCATAAAATCCACGGCTTGTTCCGGTTTGATACCGACTCTTCCCATGCCTGTGTCCACTTTAATATGAGCCAAAGCCGGTTTACCAGTTTGAACCGCTTGTCTGGACATAGCCATAGCCGATTCCCAATTACATAAAGCAACCGTAAGCCCGTATTCAACCACCGGTCCTACTTGATCGGGCTGAATGGGGCCAAAAATTAAAATCGGAGTTTCTATACCTGCCTTCCGCAATGCAATGCCTTCCTCCGGCATTGCAACTCCAAGCCAACTCGCGCCCGAAGCAATGGCAGTCCTGGCTACCGGTACTGCCCCATGTCCATATGCTTCAGCTTTAACGACTGCCAGAATATCCACAGCAGGTCCAACCAATCGCCTTATTTCCTGTAAATTATGACGAATGGCTGCCAAATTTATCTCTATCCAGGCAGGCCGAATTTGTTCATGATATCGATTCAATCGGTAAGCACCCTCTTTATCGCATTTGGAAGAACTGAAATGATGTCGCTCGCGATAAGTCCAATGGGTCCAAGTTCAGAAGCAGCGATATCTCCGGCTAACCCATGTAAATATACTCCGGCAATAGCAGCATCAGTAGCCTCTAAGCCCTGAGCGATGAGCCCGCCGATTACCCCGGCCAAGACATCCCCAGTTCCCCCGGTTGCCATTCCCGGATTTCCGGTAGGATTGATAAAAACTTTTCCATCAGCCGCAGCCACAATGGTTCGGGCTCCTTTTAAAACAAGCGTCACTTGCCATTCCTCTGCAAAACGACGAGCGACTCCAATGCGGTCGGCTTGAATCTCCGCTACCGTCATCCCACTAAGCCGGGACATCTCCCCCGGATGGGGAGTCAAAACGACCGGCTGCTGAAAATGTTTGAAAAATTTTGGATTATTGGCCATTAAATTTAAACCATCCGCATCAATCACCAGGGGTGCCTGGCCATGTTCCAACAATTCAAATAAAAAAGACTCTCCATCTTCAGTTGTGGTTAGGCCGGGCCCAAACACAAAGCTTTGGAAATTATCCCAACGATGCGTCAGTTCGGGCCAGGGCATCAGCATCACTTCAGCCGGTTTCTCCACAATTGATAAATCTTGGCGCACCCCGGCAGTCACCAAACCACAACCGATTCGTAGACCCGCCAAGCTAGCCAAAACAGCCGCGCCGGTCATTCCCATTGACCCGCCTATCACCAACAAGTGGCCATTTGTCCCCTTATGAGCTGTTGAAGGACGTTTAGGTAATAATAGCCGGATATCGGAATCCGTTAGAAAATTTAAATGAAGTGCCTCATCTTCTATTAATTGTCTGGGAAACCCTACTTGCCGGATGATCAATTGACCGGTATTTTCAACACCGGGATAACATAATAAACCCGGCTTCGGTAATCCGAAAGTTACCGTCAGATCGGCTTTAATAGCTATATCATTCACTCCGCCCGTGTCTACAAAGACTCCTGATGGAATATCTACAGCAACCACAGGCTTCCCACATCGATTGACTGCAGAAATAAGCTCAGCTACAGGACCGCTTGGTTCACCGATCGCCCCCGTACCGAGCAAAGCATCAATAATAATATCGGCTTCCCGAAGTTCATTGGAAGTAAGTTCGTTCCACAGCTTCGTCTGAACTCCAAACCTAATCGCCAGTTGCATATTTTGAGCAGCCAGTCCCTGCACCGAATTCCCTTCAAAAGCAAGGACCGTTGTTACATGGGCCATTTTCTCGGTTAACAAACGGGCGAGGGCAAACCCATCCCCGCCATTATTCCCTTTTCCGCAGCAGATATAAATACGTTTACCGGACAAGGCCCCATAGCGTTCTTCCATTGCATCCATTACTGCAATGGCCGCTCTTTCCATCAAAATCGCACTGGAAACCCCAAACTGTTCTTGCGTCAGCCAATCGATCCGTTTCATTTGTTCTGCAAA
>DNPQ01000607.1 GCA_003501335.1 Bacillota bacterium | reverse complement strand
TATTTTAGTCTGCGAAAGTTGAGTATTTATGATTTAAAAATGGTCGTATACTCCTGATTGCTCAAACCATGCTGAGTCTTTTCCCAGTGAAAAGGATCGGTAAATAATTGCCACAAAGCCTTATAACCGGCCACACTCATCAGCATCCAATAAATCGGAGAAAGCAATGAATACTTAATCAAATTATATGAAAACGGCATTTTTCTTTTGGTCTTCTCTGCAGATTCAATCATCCAATCCATCCCGACCATATTGGAATATACAAAGTAGAAATTGCCTATAAATAACAATATTAACGCCATAAAATAAATAGGACCCCTAAAAAGATCGGCGATCCAACCAGCTTTCGTCGCATACCACCAGATCATCATAAACCACAGCCAGGGATTAACAATCGGCAACAACACCGAACCTAAAATAACGGCTTGAATCCCACAAAAGCCCTTTACGCCAATTTCCCGATATAGTTTTATCGGATGACGCATATGTACAAGCCAAGTCTGCATATAACCTTTGATCCACCGTGACCGCTGCCGTAACCAATTACTAAGTTTATTATTAGCTTCCTCCCAGGTCCTTGAATCTAAAACTGCTGTTACATAACCTTCTTTAAAAATTCGGACTCCCAAATCACAATCTTCGGTCACATTAAATGGATCCCAGGCGCCTACTTTTTTAAGTTCATCCACTTTAAAATGGTTTGAAGTGCCACCCAAAGGGACTGGAATATTCATCCGGGAAATACCCGGTAAAAGCAGCTCAAACCACATGCTATATTCCTGAGTAAACCATTTTGTTAACAGATTATCGTTGAAATTATAGTAATTCAATTTTGACTGCACACAAATATATTTTTGTGGCAGCTTTTTAAATGCCAAGAAAGCCTTTTTTAGTTGATCGGGTTCCGGGCGGTCTTCGGCATCATAGATTACAACATACTTACCCCTGGCACGAATCAAGCCGTAGTTACAGGCCTTTGGTTTCGTCTGCGGTTTGCTTTGGGGGACTACCATCAATACGGTGCAGTAGTATGGCAATCGATAATTTTCCACCGCTTTGATAGTTTCATAATCGTTTTCTTCCAATAAAAGCCGAACATCCAGTTTGGTTTTGGGGTAATCCATCTTGTCCAAATGATCAAGCAAATTTTGAATCACATGAGCTTCTTTATAAATCGGAATCAAAATTGTATAAATCGGAAGTTCCTTTTCACTCAAGGCCTGTAATTCTTGTTGGGTTATTTTAATTTGCTTATCAGCCTTCATTCCCCGTATTAAAATATACATTTTGTGACTGGAGATTAAAAAGTAAAGTACCTGGATGATAACATTGATGATAAAAAAGGTTGTCCTCCAATTCAATATAAAGCCCACCCCAGCCAGGATCATTGACCCCATAAAAACAATTTTTTGGGCTAAAGTGAATGTCTCTTGGGCTGAATTCTCGGCCATCTCATTTTTTAACCGGTTAATGCTCTCATCCATAAGGTCAATACCATAGGCAATTTTCCAAAAGTTGTCCAGCTCATGCTGATCAGCCAAGACCAGTTCCACTTTAAGATCCAAAAAGGATTCGATTTCCGCAATATCAGACTCATTAAGCTTATGTACAGTCGCTAATAAATAATGATTTTCATTGCAGCTCACAATACATACTTGATATTTCTTGGCAATCGCATATGGAAGATTTTTGGCTTGTTGAAAATCAAACAAAGTTCCTATCCGGCCAATCTGATTCTGTGTGGCCAAGCTTCGGTATACTATTGCGGGCGCTGCCATACCCAAAGTGATGATGATATCACCCAAAAGGCCGCCGCTTTTTTCTTGGAACTCCAATGCTTCATTCAATTGTTGCCGGGTTATGACTCCTTCATTCATTAGCATCTCTCCCAGCGGTGTTTTTTGCCGTTCGGGTATGATGACTTTTTCAAAATCTCCTTGGGTAATAATTTTCAGGGTAACAAGAATATCACCCAATCTGCCTCCGTTAGCTTGCTGATATTTTAATGCCAGCTCCAGTTGCACTGGTGTTATCAATCTCATTTCAACCAAAAGTTGCCCAAGTCTGGGAGGAATGGGACCATCTTTGCTATTTTTTATGGTGTCGTAGCGCTTTTGACGATTGCCAAAATCATCATCATTAATTAACTTTGCATCTTTTGTACTCATCGTGAATTGCTCCAAATTATCTGAACACTATTTTTCTCTACTTTGTTTTAATATGATTTTTGTAAAATCCAAAAAATTGAACCTTCGCAACCCGTTTAAGGGGACAGTATACATTATTTCCAAGTTATTGAAATTAGTAAAATATTTTCCATCGTGCGTTTGAAACAATCCTGCCTTTTTGAATTTACTCGATTTTCTCTCTGAGTCGCTTTTCACTGTAAATCGGAAGAAGAAATTTCGAAGGCGTACGTGGAACACTACGAACTTTACAATTTCCGGCAAACAACATTGTTCATATCTGCATTATGCTTGATATTCCGATTGAGCCCTTAATTTTTGAGCGACCACAATCTTCCATGATCACGTACCACAATCTACCATAATCCCTGTTAAATAGAATTATATCATTGTTGAGTATACATTGCCTATTGGCAAGATGGATAATATTACTGTCAAAAAATCGAACGCTAATTATCCATAAAGATAAACAGCTTCTTTTTCTATGGTTTTACTAACATCTGTATCGAGACTAGTGGAATCGGAAGAGATGGGGCTCGGTAGATTGTTTTAGGCCCAACAAAAAACAAATTGCTTATCGCAGTTTGTTTTTTGTTGTTTTCTAAGTGAATTATTTTAACAGAAAAGTCGCTCCCATAATCCAGTGATCCATGTTCACCATGCCTAAATTGATCTTAACCTGAGGTCCAAGAGAAAGTTTAGTCCCAACATTCAGGTTATGATCGTCGACTTCCACATAAAGATCAACCTGAGTTAAGGCGCTGCCTTTTTCCGGATAAAAAGCTTTATCCAGCCCGCCGAAAATACCGTTGAAATTCCCACCGCCGCATCCGAGATAACCGTCGATACCGGGATCACTAAAATGCTTGGAAAGAACCAGGTAAGGTGAAACATTGTCTTGGCCCAAATCTTCAATTCCAACAGCTAGTCCCGGCGTATCATTCTTCTCGTGCAGCAATCTAAATTTAACCCGAGCTGAAAAATCGGTATCATCTGGATAGTGATAAGCTGCCAACCCGACCTCCAGATCCTTTGCAAGGCCAAGGTCAAAATTAAAATAGCTTGAGTTATTTTCAGTAAAATTCACAGCCACTCCAGCCTGACCGGGATCTAAAGTCTTAGTAGTCGGACTAAACATCAGATCCGTAACTCCAAGCGCTCCCTCTGCCATGGTGAGATTGGCTATTGAAAACAACAAACCCAAACTTAAAATCAAGCAAAAAACTCGCTTCATTCTAATAAAACCTCCTTGATCAGCATTTAAATTGTATAACTAAGGTTCTATTCAAGGACTGCTTATCCTGTTGGAAATTATAGGTCTATTTTAGTGTAAACGGATTATAATCGGCATGATAATCGTAATAATCTTCATTTTCATGTTTCTTAAGCCAGCCGATAACCTTATATGTGAGTGGGGTGGCTGCAATTTCGTAAAGCGTTTTAAAAATATAATTGGAAATAAACACTCTCATCAACAGAGTCTGTTCCCAAACTCCGCTAAAAGCAATAAATACAAACAACGCCGAGTCAACCAATTCACCGACAACCGTTGAACCGATGGTCCGGGTCCACAGATATTGACCCCGGGTCCAGATCTTCATCCTGGAAAGAATAAAACTATTGCTAAACTCACCAGCGAAATAAGCAATAATACTGGCAATCGCGATCCGCGGCGCAGTCATCAAAAGTTCATTATAGGCTCCCTGCATTTTCCAAAGGGGATCCGGCGGAATCGCCCCGACGATCCAAACCAGTAACGCCATCAGAGCCAAGCCGAAAAAGCCGGACCAAATCACCCTTCTGGACTTTTCATAGCCGTAAACTTCCGTTAAGACATCGGAGAAAATATAACTGCATGGGAAAAGCAATGTGCCTCCATCGAACGAAAAACGGATTTTAGTGAAAAGCAGGGGGATCGTCACCGCTTTTACGGAAACGATATTGCTGATGATTAAAATGGCGACAAAAAGCCCCAGAATTAAATCAAAATACCGGTATTGCCGCTGCTCACCTTTTATCATCCGACTTCTCCCCAAACGTCGCGCTTGCCGTAATCGTGATTCCACCCCTGGGCTTTTGAGATACTGTCACCGTGCACCAGCGAGGTTTACAGATCTCAAATACATCCTGCGCAATCTTTGCGGACAGCGCCTCACAAAACATACCCTCTTCACGAAAACTCCAAAGATAAAGTTTTAAGCTTTTACTTTCAATACAATACTTATCAGGAGCAAACTCAATCAATACATTTTCCCAATCGGGTTGCCCAGTCACAGGGCATAAACTGGTCACTTCGTCACTTTCCAGGACCACTTTCTCCACTCCGTTTGGTTTGGGAAATATTTCTAACTTCCGGAACGGCTTGGCGGCTTTATGGCCGAGTGCTTCAAAGTCATATTGTTCCATGGGTTTCCTCCAAACGAAAGGGATTATAATCGGCTTTATAATCAAAGGTATCCGTATTCTCACGACGTTTAACCCAGCCGACCACCCGATATGTAAGGGGTGTCGCCAATATTTCATAGCCGACTTTCCAAATATATTGCGCCCCTATCATCCCTATTAATACAGTCATAGGTAAGGAGCCGACAAAAGCCAGCACGATAAATAACAGGGTATCGATTCCTTCCCCAACGACCGTAGAACCAATGGTTCGGATCCATAGCCAGCGTCCCTTGGTGAGTAGTTTGACTTTGGATAAAACAAAAGAGTTGGCAAATTCACCGCCGAAATAACCAATTAGCGAAGCCGCAACCAAACGCGGCGTTAATCCCAGGACAGTAGTATAAGCTCCTTGCTGGTTCCAAAACTTCGGATAAGGCAGAATGATCGTAATCATAAACAGCAACGACATCAGTAGATTGGCGGCAAAACCGATCCAAATCACGAGCCGCGTTCGCTCATAGCCGTAGACTTCGGTCAGGACATCGCCAAAAATATAGGTGATTGGAAACACTATAACCGCAGCGGGTAATGTCATTCCTAAAATCAAAGCCAGTTTTCCGGCAATGATATTGGATATCAGCAGACAGGTCACAAAAAGGCAGGTCAGGCATAGAAAAGTCGGGGATATTTCATATTTAAAATGATTCATTTTAATTCCTCCAGTTTTGTTCAGGCGGGGTGCTGTGACCGCCGAAATCAATCGATATTAAGATCATCGACAACCTATCAAAGTGTTTGTCAATGATATGAAACTCTTTCCTCCTTTTAGGTAGTATTCTATTTCAATTCAGCAACAAGGAAACAAATAATTCCCCACAAATTATTATCATAATCCCAAAATCCAAAACTTGTCAATTGTCAAATTTGAACGGCAGGATGACCACTCATCAAAATCCATGCTGGACTGGACCACTCATACCCTAACCCTTCTAGCGACGGTTGGTAATTTAATCTCCCGGACGGCCCGGCAGATTCCATTGACGTCAAGTCCGCATTGTTGCAACAAAATTTCCCTGGTTCCCTGCGTAACAAATTGATCGGGAATGCCCAATAGTTTGACAGTCACATCCTTAAGACGGTGGGCTGCTATCATTTCTAATACTGCTGAGCCATAACCTCCGGCAGTAATGTTTTCCTCCACAATAATAAGATTCTGATGACTTGCAGCCAGGTTAAGAATAAATTCTTCATCCAAGGGCTTTATAAAGCGGGCATTGGCGACTGTGCAATTGACTCCCGATCGTTTGAGACGAAAAGCAGCGGAGATGGCAGTCTGAAGCATAGCGCCTACCGCGATAATCGCAATTTCCCGGCCGGAGATGACAATTTCTCCTTTTCCCAGCGGAAGTAAGTGGTATTCTTGATGATCCGACTTGCTTAAACACTCACATTTCGGGTAGCGGATTGCTACCGGACCATCTTGTTGCAGCGCCGTATAAATCATGTCCCGAAGCTCACCCTCTTCACTGGGGGCCATTACAATGAGATTGGGAATCTGGCGTAAAAACGACAGATCAAAAACTCCGTGATGGGTAGGCCCATCGGGGCCTACTAGTCCGGCCCGATCCAGCACCAACAAAACCGGCAATTTTTGAAAACAAACATCATGAATAATCTGATCATAAGCTCGTTGCAGAAAAGTAGAATAAATGGCCACCACCGGTCGCAGCCCTTTTTTAGCCATTCCTGCCGCCATGGTGACGGCATGTTGCTCAGCGATGCCCACATCAAAGAAACGATCAGGAAACCGTTTGGAAAATCCCGATAATCCTGTCCCATCGGTCATTGCCGCCGTAAGAGCCACAATCCGGCGATCTTTGGCAGCTAAATCCGTAATAGCAGTTCCAAAAACATCAGTAAAACTTTGATTGGTGGAGTGATCCAATTTCATTCCGGTCTTTAAATCAAAAGGCCCGGTGCCATGAAATTTCTCGGGATTTTGCTCGGCAAACCGATAACCTTTCCCCTTAGTCGTCAGGACATGGATCAGGACCGGTCCTTTCCGATCGCAGGCATTTTTTAAGGTCATTTTAAGTTCGGTAATATCATGCCCGTTGATAGGACCCAAATAGGAAATTCCCAGTTCTTCAAAAAACATGCCGGGAATGACTAAAAATTTCAGACTATCTTCTATTTTCTCCAAATAACGGATAGTAGCTTGTCCAACATGGGGAATCTTCTCAATCCACCCTTGAATATCGGTCTTAAGCCGGCGCAATTTGGGATTCATCCGCAACAGGTTCAAATAACGGGATAAGGCCCCTACATTTTTAGAGATCGACATTTCATTATCATTCAAAACAATAATCAAATCGGTTTGGAGGTGCCCCAAATGATTAAGAGCCTCAAAGGCCATGCCGCCGGTGAGTGACCCATCTCCGATAACAGCTACTACTTTATTCTTCATTCCCATTAAATCCCGGGCTTTGGCAAGTCCCAAAGCTGCAGATATGGAGGTAGAACTATGCCCGGCCGCAAAGGCGTCATGTTCACTTTCATCCGGCCTTGGAAAACCACTAATCCCGTTATATTGACGCAACGTTCCAAACTCGGCCAGCCGGCCGGTTAAAATTTTATGGATATAAGATTGATGACCGACATCCCAAACGATTTGGTCGCTGGGACTATTAAAAGTAGCATGCAAGGCCAAAGTAAGTTCGACAACGCCCAGATTGGGGGCCAAATGCCCGCCGGTTTGGGCTACGGTTGTTAATAACACTTGACGTAATTCAGCGGCTAATTTGGTTAACTGTGCATCCGATAATCTTTTCAAATCCGCCGGTCCAGTTAGACTATGTAAGAGATCTGTCATGAATCTATCTTGCCTTTCTTGAATATAATCTGCCCTTTCCGCGGCTTTTTTTGGGAGTTATATCAATAAATTTTATATATGAAAGGAGTTTTCCCACCCGAAAAACAATGTCATTGGCTTTGTCAATCGCATAGGATTTTCCGAAGGC